>JBAXLX010000023.1:0-19286 GCA_037134595.1 Pseudomonadota bacterium | reverse complement strand
TGCAGGGGCTTGTCAGACACGCACAGCAAGGTGCCGTAGGGCACGCGAAAGCGAAAGCCGTTGGCGGCGATGGTGGCGCTTTCCATATCCAGTGCAATGGCGCGCGATTGTGACAGGCGGCGCACGGGGCCGGATTGGTCGCGCAGTTCCCAATTGCGGTTGTCGATCGTCGCCACAGTGCCGGTGCGCATGATGCGTTTGAGCTCGTAGCCTTCAAGCTGGGTCACCTCGGCCACGGCGTCTTGCAGGGCGATCTGAAACTCGGCCAGCGCAGGAATCGGCACCCAGACGGGCAGGTCGTCATCCAGCACATGGTCTTCGCGCAGATAGGCATGGGCCAGACAGAAATCGCCCAAAGACTGCGAATTGCGCAGGCCCGCACAATGCCCTAGCATCAGCCAAGCATGCGGGCGCAGCACGGCGATGTGGTCGGTGGCGGTCTTGGCGTTAGACGGGCCGACCCCGATGTTGACCAAGGTGATCCCGTTCCCGTCGGCGCGCTTCAAATGATAAGTCGGCATCTGCGGCGTTTTGGCCGACGGGGTCAACACTCCGTCACCCGTGGTGATGGTCGCATTGCCGCCTGCCACAAACTCTGTATAGCCCAAAGCGGGGTTTGACAGGGCGGCGCGGGCCATGAATTCGAACTCGTCGACATAGAACTGGTAATTGGTGAAGAGCACATAGTTTTGAAAATGGATCGGGTCGGTCGCCGTGTAATGCGACAGGCGCGAGAGCGAATAATCCACCCGCTGGGCGGTAAACGGGGCCAAGGGCTGCGATCCGTCGGCATTGTGGCTGCGCTGGCCGTTGACGATATCGTCATTGGTGGTGGAAAGGTCCGGCACATCAAAGACATCGCGCAGGGTGAAATCCAGCTCGCCCTGATGGGGCACGGACAGCGCGGGGTTGCCCGCCACGGCAAAGTGCAGCGGAATGGGCGTGTCTGACAGGCCGATTTGCACCGGAACGGCGTGGTTTTCCATAAGCAGGCTGATCTGCTGGATCAGATAGTTGCGAAACAGGTCGGGCCGCGTCACGGTCGTGGCATAGGTGCCCGGATGCGCCACATGGCCAAAGGACAGGCGGGAATCGATCTTGTCGTGGCTGGTCACGGTCAGGCGGATTTCGGGGTAATAGGCGCGCAGACGGGCTTTGGGTTTGCCTTTGGCCACGGCCTCGCCAAAGGCCTTGCCCAGAAACTGCGTCGCCTCGGCGTATAGGTGTTCCAGATGCGCTACGGCGGCGGCAGGGTCAGTAAAGCTGACGTGGGCCTTGGCCTGCGGGGTTTGGAAAAGGTCATCTTGCATCGCGCGTCCCCTGCGTTTGGTCGGCCATGTAAGGGCTTGGCCGCAGTTTAAGCAAGTGAAGTTCTTATGACGTCCGCGAAAGCGTCTTGCCTTTGGGGGCCGCCAAAGCAGATAAAGCCGCTATGAACACGCTGTTATCCATAGGCCATGGCTATTCGGCCCAAGCGCTGGCGCGGCGCTTATTGCCGCAGGGCTGGCACATCATCGGCACCACGCGCAGCGCGGCGGGGGCGGCAGAATTGCGTGCCACGGGGGTTGAGGCGCTGGTTTGGCCCGACGCAGACCTTTCGCCCGCGCTGGCACGGGCGACGCATCTATTGACCTCGGTTGCGCCCGGAGAGGGCGATCCGGTGCTGCAAGCCCTTGGCCCGCAGATCGCCGCCGCTCGGCTTGGCTGGGTGGGGTATCTTTCGACCACGGCCGTTTATGGCCACCACAATGGCGATTGGGTGGATGAAACCACGCCCTTGGCCCCCACCACCGCACGGGGATCAGCGCGCGTGCAAGCCGAGGCGGATTGGGCCGCCCTTGGCCTGCCGTTGCACATCTTCCGGCTGGCGGGCATCTATGGGCCGGTGCGTGGGCCGTTTGAAAAGGTGCGCGACGGGTCTGCGCGGCGCATCCACAAGGCGGGACAGGTCTTTTCGCGCATCCATGTCGACGACATCGCCAATGTGCTGCATGCCGCTTTGGTGCGACCCCATCCGGGCATCTACAACGTCTGCGACGACGACCCTGCCTCGCCCGAGGATATTCTGGGGCTGGCGGCAGAGATGCTTGGCCTGCCGCCGCCACCCATCGTGCCCTATGAACAGGCCGAGATGACCCCCATGGCGCGGTCGTTTTACGCCGAAAACAAGCGGGTGCGGAATGACCGGATCAAGAGTGTTCTGGGCGTTACGCTGGATTACCCCACCTACCGCGAAGGGCTGGCCGCAATTTTGGCCGCCGAGGGTTGAAGATCGTCGAAGCCTTCCCAAATAGGAAAGGCGGACCGGGCCCCTCTGACGTTTTTTGGTGAAACGTGATGTCGGACCGCATCGAGCATGCTCGATGTGGGGCAAACCCATGTCGGGCCTTACAGAGAGGTCGAGATGGAGTTTCTAATTCACAGCTTTATGGGCACGCCGGTCTGGATGTGGCTAAGCTTTCTGGGGATCGTCGGGGTCTTGCTGGCCGCCGATCTGGGCCTGTTTCACACCAGCGCCAAGGAAATCGAGGTGGGCGAAAGCCTGCGCCTGTCGGCGGTTTACATCGCCTTGGGGTTGGGCTTTGCCGGCTTTGTCGGCTGGCAGATTGGGATGGGGGCGGCGTCAAGCTATCTAACCGCCTTCGTGGTGGAAAAGTCGCTGTCGATGGACAACGTCTTTGTGATTGCCTTGATCTTTTCATCGCTGGTCATCCCGCGCGCCTTGCAGCACCGCGTGCTGTTTTGGGGCGTCTTGGGGGTGATCGTGCTGCGCGGCATTATGATCGCCTTGGGGGCCACTTTGGTGGCGCAGTATCATTGGGTTTTGTATGTCTTTGCCGCTTTCCTGATCTTGACCGGTATCAAGATGCTGCTGGTCACGGGTGACCACGCGCCGCAGGACAATGCGATGGTGCGCTGGCTGAAAAGCCGTTTGCGCCTGACCGAGCAGCTGGAAGGTGAGGCGTTCTTTGTGCGGCGCAAGGGGTTGATCTACGCGACACCGCTGTTTTTGGCACTGATCATGGTGGAAACCGCCGACCTGATCTTTGCGGTTGATTCCGTGCCTGCGGTCTTTGCCATCACGGCGGACCCGTTCTTGGTCTACACGTCGAACATCTTCGCAATCCTTGGCCTGCGCGCCCTATATTTCGCGCTGGCTGCAATTTTACACCGCTTTGCCTATCTGAAATACGCGCTGTCGGTCCTGCTGATCTTCATCGGATCGAAAATGTTCATCGCCGATTGGCTGCAGTGGGACAAGTTCCCTGCCAGCCTGTCATTGGGGGTGACCGCTGCCATCCTATCGGCAGGCATCGGGGTAAGTTTGTGGAAGACGCGGCGCTAAATGCAGGTGTGCCTAACTGGCCGGCGGTTCCAAGGGCCGCCCGCCATCGCCTTGTGCAGATTGCGACATAACGCGGATCATGACGGTCAAAATCATGCGCTGGTGGTCTGGAGTGCCATAGAGCGCGCTGCCCTCTAGCAAGGGATATCGGCACAGATAGGCTATACCGCGCAGAAAGAACGCTATGCCTTGATCGTCATAGCTGCGAAAAGTGCCTGTCGTATCGCGACGGATCGCGGTCGTGATGGGTTGAATCAAACGGTCTACCACGCGTTCATGCACCTCTGGCGAGGCAGATTGCGACACAGACATTTTGTAGGCAAATCGCAGCACAATCGGATCGGTGGCGCGATGTGCGGCAAAAATGCTTTCCACAATCTTGGCGCACAAAGTGTCAACCGGTTGATCGCACTGATGCGCCAGAAGGATCGCTTCGATCTTCTTCATCGAGTCGGTTTGCCGTTTCAGGACCAAGTGCGACACAACATCGCCCACCGAGGTGAAATAGTTATAGATCGTCCCAACAGAATACCCTGACTTCGCCGCGATTTCCCGCGCCTGCGGGGCACTGCCCATCTTTTCAGCCAGCAAGTCGCCCGCGGCGTTGATGATGGCCTCGATCGTCGCCTCTTTCTTGCGACGACCGGAACCATCGCCAAAAGCCGGGCTCACGAGATCACCGGGAATAACCAAGATTTTGGCAGTTTATCGGCTTGTTCGGTCAGGCAGGGAATGCAACGGGTCAGGGGCTCTCTCCAAACATCTCAGCGTCAAAGGGTGCTTTCTTCTGGGAGGTTGGCGGCAGGCATTTGACCCGTTTTACCTACAAAAATTGTTGTAAATTTTAAAGTAAAATGCGTCGTTGTGTTCCAATTAAAAATGAACAAAAGCGGTGCTTTAGTTTGTAAAAGCAGATAAATTTATGCGTGTGAATGGGTTAAATGCTCTTTGTTTTTCGAACGATCTTTGGTCGTAATTGATCGAATGATCCAAGCCCTGTGTCAGAAGAATTAATAGGATGATCTTTCTTTTGGCCAAGGCCAAAAAGGGCACTTCATGCCCGTTTTGCCCTCGATTGGGGCGCTCTAAAGGTGGGGCTAGTGCGAAACTTTCAGCCCGCGTCCAGCATGCGCCCCAGCACCCGCCCGCCCAGAATATGCAAATGGTAATGGGGCACTTCCTGCATGCCATGCGCCCCGGCGTTGGTAATCGCGCGGTAGCCCTGACCGGGGGCGATGCCCATCATGGCGCAGACCTTGGCGGCGGCGCGGTGAAAATCGGTCAGCTCTTCGGCGCTCGCTTCGGCGGCGAAATGGTCAAAGGTCACATAAGCGCCTTTTGGAATCACCAGCACGTGGATCGGCGCTTGGGGGTGAATGTCGTGAAAGGCCAGCGTGTGGGGGGTTTCCAGCACGGTTTTGTTGGGAATTTCACCGCGCAGGATGCGGGCAAAGATGTTTTGCGGGTCATAGGTATGCATGGCGCTCTCCGGCAGCGGGGTCAAATCAGGGCGTGTTGGGCGAAGAGGGCTTTCAGATCAGCCTCGGGCCGCGCGCCGTAGTGCGAGATCACCTCAGCCGCCGCCACACAGCCCATGCGCCCGCAGGTGGCCAAGGATTGGCCTGTGGCGATGCCGTACAGGAAGCCCGAGGCGAAAAGGTCTCCGGCCCCCGTCGCATCGACTGGCACAATGCGGTTGACCGGCACCACGGCCTGCTCGTCGCCGCGCAGCAAGATCACTTCGTCGCCCGACCTTGTGCAAACCACCATCCCCGCATCGCGTGAGGCCTGTTCCAAAGCGCTGGACAGGTCGGTTTGGTACAGCGAGGACCACTCATGCTCGTTGCCGATCACATAATCCAGATCTTTGACCAAACGGCGGAAATCGTCGCGGTGGCGATCCACGCAGAAGGGGTCAGACAGGGCAATCCCTGCCTTGCCGCCAGCCTGCTGGCACAGTTTGGCCGCGCGTTCAAAGGCCAGTTTGCCCTTGGGCTTGTCATACAGATAGCCTTCCAGAAACAACAGGCTGGCTTGGCCCGCCACGGCGTCTGACACATCCTCTGGCCCCAGTTCAGACGAGATGCCCAGATAGGTGTTCATCGACCGTTCGCCATCGGGTGCCACAAAGATCATCGACCGCGAGGTGGGCAGCTCGCCCCCCATGACAGGCGGGTTCACAAAGTCGGTTCCACCCTGCGCCATCTGCTCGGCATAAAAGCGCCCCAGCGCATCGTCATGCACCCGCCCGATAAAGGCCGTCGTCAGGCCCAGATTGCCCAAGCCCGCCAAGGTATTGGCGACCGACCCGCCCGGTGCCTGCACGCGGTTGTGCATCGCGGCATAAAGCACCTCGCCCCGGTCTTTTTCGACCAGTTGCATGATGCCTTTTTCAATGCCCATCTGGGCCAGAAAGCTGTCTTCGGCGGCAGAGATCACGTCAACAATCGCATTGCCAATGCCGACGACCTGATATGTCTTCATGTTTTTTCCTTGAACAAGCAAAAGGCGTTAATCGGGCAAAGGCTGCATTTGGGGCTGCGCGCGGTGCAGATGTAGCGGCCATGCAAGATCAGCCAATGGTGGGCGTGGGTTTGATATTCCACCGGCACGTTGTCTTCAATGGCGCGTTCAACGGCCAATTCGTCTTTGCCCGGAGCTATGCCCGTGCGGTTGCCGACGCGAAACAGGTGGGTGTCGACGGCTTGGGATGGATGATGGAACCACATGTTCAACACCACATTCGCCGTCTTGCGCCCCACACCGGGCAGGCTTTGCAGCGCTGCGCGAGAGGACGGCACTTGGCCGTCATACTCATCGATCAGCTTTTGCGACAGGCGGATCACGTTCTTGGCCTTGTTGCGAAACAGGCCGATGGTTTTGATATGCTCGATCACCGCCGCCTCGCCCAAGGCGAGCATCTTTTGCGGCGTATCGGCCAGCGCAAACAGGGCCTTGGTCGCCTTGTTCACCCCCACATCGGTCGCCTGCGCCGACAAAGCCACGGCGACCAGAAGGGTATAGGCGTTGGTATGATCTAACTCTCCCTTCGGGGCGGGGTCAGCCGCCTGAAAGGTTTGGAAGATCTTTTGCAGCGTGGCATAGGGCAATTGCGCGGTCATGGCCGCGATATGCCCGCTTGACGCGCTTTGGGCAAGCATTTGCGCAGGTTTCGGGTGTTTTTGCCGAGGTTGGGGGGTTAAATGGCGGCTATGGGGGATCAGATGGACAAAACCTACCACTACAGCGTGATTGAACGCGCCCTACGCGAGATTGACGCCGCAGGCCCCGCCCTGACGCTAGAGGCTTTGGCCGACCGCATGGGCATGAGTGTGGCGCATTTTCAGCGGGTGTTTTCGGCTTGGGTCGGCCTGTCGCCCAAGCGATACCAGCAATACCTGACGTTGGATCACGCCCGCAGCCTGCTGGCCGACCGCTTTACCGTGCTGGATACGGCACTATCCACCGGCCTTTCCGGCCCCTCACGCCTGCACGATCTGTTCCTGACATGGGAGGCGATGAGCCCGGGTGACTATGCCCGTGGTGGCGCGGGCCTGACGATTGCTTGGGGGTGGTTCGAGACAAACTTTGGCCCTGCCGTGGTGATGGGCACCAATCGCGGCATTTGCGGGATGGGCTTTGCCGCCGACATGGGCGAGACGGCGGCTTTTGACGATTTACAACGCCGTTGGCCGCAAGCCGCATTTGTCGAAGATCCTGCACGTCTGACCCCTTGGGTGCACGCCGCCTTGGGCGGGCAGGCGGCCCCCCTCACGCTGATCGGTGCGCCGTTTCAGATCAAGGTTTGGGAGGCGTTGCTGCGCATCCCCTCGGGCCATGTCACCACCTATGGCGAAATCGCCGCCGCCATTGGCCACCCCAAAGCAGTACGGGCCGTAGGCACGGCGGTGGGGCGCAATCCGATCAGCCTGTTGATCCCGTGCCACCGTGCCTTGCGCAAATCGGGGGGCTTGGGCGGATATCATTGGGGCCTGCCTGTCAAGCGCGCGATCTTGGCGTGGGAATCCGCGCGGGCAGAGGCTGCGTCTTAACAGCCATGTGATGCGCGAAAAGCCGCGCAGCGGGATGGGTGTCTGGGATGCACGCGGCAAGAGTGCTATAGTTAGCCCAAGGCCGGAACCGCGGCCTGTTTAGACGAGGCAGCAGAATGATGAAAAATAACCTTCCCCTTTCCTTGGCATTGGTCGCAAGCCTTGGGCTTGCAGCCTGCCAAAGCACAACCTCCAGCATTCAAGATCCCAACTACCGCACCAAGAACGGTGCCGCGACCGGTGCCATTGCCGGTGCGCTGATTGGCGGGCTATTTGCCAAAGACGACCACGCCGAAGGTGCCCTGCGCGGCGCTTTGATCGGCGGCTTGGTCGGTGGCGGCATTGGGGCCAACCTTGACGCGCAGGCCGCCGATATGCGCCAGCGCTTGGGCAACCCCAATGTCACTGTCACCAACATGGGCAGCTACTTGCTTGTCAACCTGCCCGATGACGTGCTGTTCGCCACGGGCAGCGCCACCTTGCAGCCCGCCCTGCAGGGCGAGATCAGCTCGATCGCGGCCAATCTGGTCACCTATCCGAAAAGCACGATCGAAGTTGTGGGCCACACCGACAGCGTCGGGTCCGAGGCGATGAACATGGACCTGTCGCAGCGCCGCGCTTATTCGGTGGCCAATATCCTGATCGGGTCGGGCGTGCCTGCGGGCCGTGTGTCGGCCTATGGGCTGGGCATGTCGCAACCGGTGGACACCAACGCAACCGAGGCTGGCCGCGCGCACAATCGCCGCGTGGAAATTCTGGTCCGCCCGACGAATTGATCAGCGAAGGTTAAGACAAACGAAAAGGCCCAGAGGTTCCTCTGGGCCCTTTTCATAAGATGGTTAGCTTAGTGCAGTTTGGCTGCAACTTGCCCAATCGAGGCATCAATCGCCGCGTCGGCCTGTGCCGCCGTCATCTGGCGCTTAAGCACGTCGGCAGCGACCGCGACCGACACCGAAATCGCCTGATCGCGCACAGCACGCTCTGCAGCCTTTACCGAAGACTCAATCTGCTCTGCCGCCGCCGTCATCCGCCGTGCGATAGAGGCTTTCAGATCCACCTTGGCCTGCGCTGCGGCGGATTCAGCTTCTTGCTTGGCGGTGGCCACGATGCGGGCAGATTGCTCTGCCACTTCGCGTTGCTTGGCTTCATAGGTTTCAAGCAGGGCGCGGGCTTCGTCGCGCAACTGGCGCGCTTCGTCCAGATCGGTCTTGATGCCAGCAGCGCGGGCATCCAGCATGCCGCCGACCTTTTTGGGAATGCCCATATAGATCAGCAGCCCGATGAAGGCGACAAAGGCCACGCCCACCACAAACTCGGTATTGCGCAGCGAGAAGAACGGGCCTTCCTCGGTCGCAAAGGCCGGGGCGGCGACAAGGATTAAGCTGGCAGAGGTCAGAAGTTTTTTCATGATCTTACCCTTTCAGCCGGACAGCAACCGCATCCGCAATCGCCGTGTCATCCGCCGTGCCGCCAAGAGCGGCAACCAAGGCCCCCGCCGTGTCACGCGCCACTTCGGCGACAGCTTGCTCGGCCCCAGCGCGAATTTCCGCGATGCGCTTTTCGCTTTCCGCAGCTTTCGCCGCAATCTGCGCGTCAGCATCGGCCATGGCGGCGTTCAGATCCTTTTGGATCTCGGCCTTGGTGGCGACGATGATCTTGGCGGCTTCAACCCGTGCCTGTTCCAGCGCAAGGTTATAGGCCTTTTCAGCAGCTTTCGCTTTCGATTTCAGCTCTTCCGCTGCGGCCAGATCGCCGCCGATCTTGCCCTTACGCTCGGCCAAAACCGACGCAATCCGCGGCATCGCGATTTTCGTCATCACGATGTACAGGATGACCAAAGCCACCAAAAGCCAAAAGACCTGGTTCGGCCAAGTGGCGAAATTCAGTTGCGGCATCCCTTTTTGGGAAGCCTCACCCGCAGCACCGGCCACGGTTTCCGTTGTCGACATGGCGGACCCCTAGAGTCTATCGGGCGTGGATGGAACCCGGCCGGACAGGGCGAACCCCGTCCAGCCGGTGATCAAATCCGTCAAAAATCAGACGGCGAACATCAGCAGCAAAGCGATGAGGAACGAGAAGATCCCCAAAGCTTCGGCAAACGCGATGCCGACGAACAGGTTCGCCATTTGGCCCGGAGCGGCCGAGGGGTTGCGCAGCGCGCCGGACAGGAAGTTGCCCGCAATCGTGCCCACGCCGATGCCAGCGCCGCCAAGGCCCATGGTTGCCAGACCGGCACCGATGTATTTGCCCATCAGTGCGAATTGGATGAGATCGCCAGTCATTGGAAAGCTCCTTCAGAGTTCAGGTTATAGGGTGATTAGTGATGTGCTTCGCCAACGGCGTCGCGCAGATAGACGCAGGTCAAGATCGTGAAAACATAAGCTTGCACAACCGCAACCAGCAGTTCGAGACCGTAAATCGCCGCAATTGCCGCGATTGGAACGATAGACGCCAGCCCCATGACGCCAGCAAAGCCAGCGAACACTTTCATCACGGCGTGACCGGCCATGATATTGCCGCCCAGACGAATGGAATGGGACAGCGGGCGAACAAAGTAAGAGATCAGTTCGATCAAGGCCAAGATCGGGCGCAGCACCAAAGGTGCGGACGACACCCAGAACATACCCAAAAAGCCGATGCCTTTTTTGTAGAACCCGACCAAAGTCACGGTCAGGAACACCATCAAGGCCAGAACCGCCGTCACCGCGATATGCGATGTGGGCGCAAACGACCCCGGGATCAGGCCCAGCAGGTTCGACGTGACGATAAAGGTGAACAAAACCATCAGATAGGGGAAGAATTTCGCACCTTCGTGGCCCGTCACCTCTTCAACCATGTCATGGATGAAGGTGTACAGAAGTTCGGTGATCGATTGTGTGCGGCCCGGAATGACTTTGCGCGGGGCAGAGCCGATCAGCATCACCAAGCTGATCACCACAACCGCGATCCCCAGCCACAAGGTCTGGTTCGTCGGCGTGTACCACGTCAGCGGGCCTTCCCCGAACAGGGGATGGATCTGAAACTGGTGCATCGGGTCGATGACAAGGCCGCCTGCTTCGTCTGCCACGTTCAATCCCTTTCGTCACTCGCGGACATCGCCGCGTCTTTTGCCATTTGCTTTGCCGTTCCCAGCATCACGCGGATGCCAGCGCCAAAGCCGAGCAAAGAGAAGATCACCAGAAAAATGGGGCGGGTGTTGAACACCACATCCAAGCCAAAGCCAATCGCCAGCCCCAGGACCATGCCCGTCACCAGCTCGACCACCATTCTCCAGGCCACCTCGCCTTGCGAGAAAACCACGCCTGTGTCGGCACGCTTGAGCGGCCCTTTGCCCTTCAGCTTTTCGATGCGGTCTTCCAACGCGCGCAGCCGATCGGGGTCGGGATCTTGCTCCATAACGCCCTCTTCACAGTCGCGGCATACCTACGCAGAGCCGCGCTGTGAGTCAAGCAGGGATAAATCTATGCTATCATCATGATATATATAGGTTTTGCGTTAAAGGAGCCAAGGGTTTTGCCCCGCCTCACCCCGCAATTTCACCGCATTTTATATTCAACCATCCGGTTGACCTTACCCGCATGGCCCCCAATACTGCCGCTATGTCAGACATCCTCGACCACGTTTTTGCCGCCCTCGCCGACCCGACCCGTCGGGCGATCTTGGCAATGTTGCTGGAAGATGACATGGCGGTCACCGATGTGGCCGAGCCTTTTGCCATGTCGCTGGCAGGCATTTCCAAACACCTGCAAATCCTGGCCGATGCGGGCCTGATTGCCCAAGAAAAGCGCGGTCGGGTGAAATGGTGCAAGCTAGAGCCTGACGCACTGCGCGCTGCCTCGGTCTGGATGCAGGGGTTTGGCGTGTTCGACCCTGTGGACCTTGACGCCTTTGAACGGTTTTTAGAAGGCGAGTTGTCTGACCCTTCGCCCTGACCCTTTCATCTTGGTCCAAATACTCCGGGGTGCGGGGCTGGCCCCGCTGCTAGGCTTTCGGCTGAAACCACGCCGCATAGCTGGCGCGCAGGGCGGCTTTTTGCACCTTGCCCATGGTGTTGCGCGGCAATTCATCCACGACAACAGCGGCCTTGGGCTGTTTGAACCGCGCCAGACGGTCGGATAGGCTGGCAAGAACGGCGTCAGCGTCCAAGGTGCAGCCCTTTTGCGCGACCAGAACGGCAAAGACAGCCTCGCCAAAGTCAGGATGCGGCAGGCCGATCACCGCACTTTCCAGCACATCGGGGTGGTCGTCCAGCGCCAGTTCCACTTCAATCGGGTAAATGTTGAACCCGCCCGAGATCACCAGATCCTTCGCCCGCCCGACGATCTGCACATAGCCGTCAGCATCCATCTGCCCCAGATCACCAGTGATGAACCATCCATCGGGGCGCAGTTCTTCGCGGGTTTTTTCGGGCATCTGCCAGTAGCCTGCAAAGACATTCGGGCCGCGCACTTCGATGCCACCCACACCGCCTTGCGGCACTTCGGCCCCATCGGCCATGATCCGCAGCTCTACCCCCGGCAGGGGGAATCCCACGGTGCCCGCACGGCGCTCGCCGTCGTAGGGGTTGGACGTGTTCATATTGGTTTCCGTCATCCCGTAGCGTTCCAGAATGCTTTGGCCGGTGCGGGCGTGAAACTGGCGGTGGGTTTCGGCCAAAAGCGGGGCAGAGCCGGAGATGAACAGCCGCATATGCGCCGTCAGGGCGTGGTCAAAACGCGCATCCTCCAGCAGGCGGGTGTAGAAGGTGGGCACGCCCATCAGCGCGGTGGCCTGCGGCAACAGGCGCAGGACGGTGTTGGCGTCGAACCCCGACAGGAAGATCATCTGCCCGCCGGTAAGCAAACTGACATTCGAGGCGACAAACAGCCCATGGGTGTGAAAGATCGGCAAAGCGTGCAGCAGCACGTCCGAAGCGGTAAAGCGCCAAAGGTCGGCCAAGGTCTGCGCGTTCGACAACAGGTTGTCATGGGTCAGCATCGCGCCCTTTGAGCGGCCCGTGGTGCCTGATGTGTATAAGATTGCGGCCAAATCCGTTCCCAACCGCATTTGGGGTGCAAACTGCGCCGCAGCAGCAGCCATATCATCGCCAAAGCTGCCGCCACCCTTGGCGTCGAGCGTCTTAAGGGTGGTTTGGCTGGCCACACCGGCCAGCGCCTCGGCCTTGGCCGGATCGCAGATGAACAGCCGGGGGGTGGCATCGTTCAAGAAATAGCCCACTTCGGGCGGGGTATAGGCGGGGTTCAGCGGCAGAAAGACTGCGCCGATCGACACAGTCGCGGCGTAAATTGCCAAAGCCTCGGGCGATTTGGCGATCTGCACCGCCACGCGGTCACTCGGCTGCACCCCAGCGGCGCGCAAGGCGGTGGCGGCGCGGGCGATCATGGCGTGAAAGGCGGTGCCTGTGATCTTTTCGCCGTCCTGCAAGATCAACAGTGGGCTGGCGCGGTGGGCCAGTGGGGCAAAAAGGGCGTCATACAGCGGGTTGGGCATCGGGCACCTTCGGGGTTCAGGCGGGGGCGGGGCCACCGTCCACCCCGGGCAGGCGCAGCTCGCGCAACAGGTCGCGCACCTCTTGGCGGGCCGCGATATTGGACAGGTTGAGCGTATCCACGCCGGTATCTTTCAAGTCCATCACGGTCAGGCCACGGGGGAAAAGCTCGCGGAAGATCACGCGTTCGGAAAAGCCCGGGGCCACGCGAAAGCCGATCCTGCGCGAGAGGTCTTCCAGCGCGGTGCCGACCTTTTTCTTGTTCAGCATCTGCTGCGCGCCCAAGCGGTTGCGCACCACGATCCAGTCGATCGGCTTTAGACCCGCCTTCGCGCGCAATTGGCGGGCGTTCCAGACCATCTCGGAATAGATCGACGGGCCTTGGACTTTGCCCGTTTCGGAATCCACATGGGCCAGCAGGTCAAAGTCAACAAAGCTATCGTTAAGCGGCGTGATCAGCGTATCGGCCAGCGAATGCGCCACCTGCGACAGGCGGGTGTGGCTACCAGGGCAATCTATGATGATGAAATCTGACTCGCCTTCCAACGCCACCATGCCGTCGGACAGGCGGCGGTCAAAGGCGTTTTCACCGGGGGCCAGCAAGGCGGGGTCAATCTCGGCCAGTTCGCGGTAATCGGGCGAGGGCAGGTTTAACCCCGCGCGGGCCAGATAGGCCAAGCGGTTTTCCACATAGCGGCCAAAGCTACGCTGGCGCAGGTCAAGGTCTAGCGCGCCCACACGAAAGCCCGCGCGGCAAAGCGCCGTGGCCACATGCATCGACGTGGTCGATTTGCCCGACCCGCCCTTTTCGTTGCCAACGACGATGATATGCGCCATGCCACGCACCCCTATAGTTTGCACCAGCTATAAGGGGGCCGTGCGCGGGTGGAAAGGGTGCAAGACAGACACACCCTGTTTTGCAGCCCTAGACCAAGCCGCCCACCCCGTCAGCCTTGGGGTTCAACCGGATTGCGGCGATGTTCAACGCCGCCGCAATCGTCACCCAAGCCAGAAAGGGAAAAAACAACAGCCCCGCCACAAAATCGACGCCAAAAAAGCACCACGTTGTCGCAGCCACGCTGGCCCACAAGAAGACCATCACAATCATCGCCGCCCGCATCTTGTGCAGGCCAAAGAAGATCGGCGACCACAGGGTGTTCAGTGCGATCTGCAAGGCCCAAAAGCCCATGCCCTGCGCGGCCCCCGGCAGCGGGGCCACCCGCATCGCGGCCAGCGACATCAGAATGTAAAGCGTTGTCCATGCAACAGGAAAGACCCAGCGCGGCGGGAACCAGTCGGGCTTGGTCAGCCCTTCATACCACGGGCCGGGCTGAAACATCGCCCCCGTTGCGGCGGCTGCCATGCACGAGGCGAGAAAGGTGAAAAACAAGCTCCAGTCCATAGCGGCCCCCTTGGCGTCTTGACCGCATACTTATGTCACGCACCGGCACGATCCAAGGACCGATTGGCGCGATCTTTGCGTTCCAACTGGGCAAGGGCGGCAAAAAGCGCCTCAGAGCGGCTAAAGCGCGTGCTTTTGCGCGCAGCCGCATCGACAAGGAAGGCCACCGCAGGCTCTGGCGCGGCGTGCAGAATTGCCGACACAGGCCAAACCACCGTCGCCACGGTTTGCAGCACAGACAGCCCCAACCAGCCCAGTTTTTGGCGGCTTGTGGTGCGGGCGCGATTGGTGAAACTGTCGTAATTCAACCGCGCCACGGCCCCGCCAATGCCCGCATACACATGGCGTGCGGCAAAGATGCCCGGGCGGCAGGATAGGGGCAGCACGGGCACGCCGGTTGTGGAGCGTTCGTAAAACACATCGGCCTGATCCAGCAGGCGTTTGGTCAAGGCTGGCAAGGCGGGGTGAGCGGTGGGGGCGGCCAGAAAGGCGGCGGGGTCAATCCCCGCCTCGGCCAGCCAGTCAAGCGGCAGGTACAAACGCCCCTCGCGGGTATCTTCGCCCACATCGCGGGCGATGTTGGTCAACTGCATGCCAAGGCCCAAATCACAGGCCCGCGCCAAAGCATCGGCATCGCGCACCCGCATCAAGACGCACATCATCGCGCCCACAGCACTGGCCACACGGGCGCAATAGGCCAGAAGATCGGGCATGGTTTGGTATTGGCGGCCAAAGGCGTCCCATGCCAGCCCTTCCAGCAACGCCTCGGGCAGGGCGCGGGGCATGTCGAAATCTTGCACCACGGCGGCAAAGGCGCGGTCGGCGGGTACGTTGCGCGGGCGGCCCGCATAGACCAGATCCAGCCTGTCACGCAGGGCCAAAACGGCGGGAGCCTTATCGGCGCTGTCATCCACCGCATCATCGGCCAAGCGGCAAAAGGCATAAAGCGCCAAGGCCGGATCGCGCACCTTGGCGGGCAGCAGCTTGGACGCGGCATGAAACGACAACGACCCTGTGCGGATCGCCTCGCGGCAGTGGTGCAAGTCTTGCGGGGCAATCATTCGGCAGCCATCCTTTGGGCCATGCGGCGGGGGGCATCGGGCACCAGTTTTCCCAAAACCTCGGCACTAGAGATCACCCCCGGCAGGCCCGCGCCCGGATGGGTGCCAGCGCCCACCAGATACAGGCCCTTCGCCTCTTCCGAGACGTTGTGGGGGCGAAACCATGCCGATTGCAAAATGCGCGGTTCAATCGAAAAACCGCTGCCATAGGGTGACAGGTAACGGGTTTCAAAACTGTTGGGGGTAAAGACCAACTGTTCTGTCAGATGATCGCCCAAACCGGGCAGCAACCGCTCTTCCAGCATCTTTTGCATCTTTTGGCGGTAGGGCTCGGCCTCGGCCGCCCAGTCGGTTTGGCCTATGCCAAGGTGCGGCACGGGGGACAGGGCGTAAAAGGTATCATCGCCCGCAGGGGCCGCCGAAGGGTCGGTGACAGTGGGGCGATGCACATACAGGCTCATATCCTCGGCCAGTTTGCCACGGATGAAGATGTCGCGGATATGCTCTTTGTAGCGCGGGCCGACGACGATGGTGTGGTGGCCGACATCGGGCCATTTCAGCTTGGTGCCCTTGGTGCCGAAATACCAGACAAACAGCCCCATCGACCACCGCTTGCGCGCCAGCTTCGCCGGTGTCCAGCTTTTGCACGGATGGTTGCGCAGCAACCGGTCGTAGGTGTGCCCCGAATCAGCGTTCGAGACGACCACATCCGCCGCCAGCACCTGCCCATCGGTCAACCGCACGCCCGAAGCCCGGCCATCTGACAGCAAAATCTCGTCCACTTCGGCGTTCAGGCGCAAGGTGCCGCCTTGGTCGGCAATCACCCCCGCCATCGCCAAAGCAATCGCCGCCACCCCGCCCATGGCGTAATGAACACCGAATTCCTTTTCCAGATGCGAGACGAGGATATACATCGACGTGACATGAAACGGGTCGCCGCCGATAAACAGCGGGTGAAACGACAAAGCAAAGCGCAACCGTTCATCTTTCACGCGCGATGCGGCATGGGCATAGACCGACTTATCGGCGCGTAGGGCTGCAAAGGTGGGCAGAACCTTGATCAGGTCGACAAGCTTGTGCATCGAACGGCGGCCAAGGTCTTCAAAGCCAAAAGCATAGCGGCGCTCGGAATCCTTCAAGAAGCGGTCATAGCCGGGCAAATCGCTTGGTGACAGGCGGGCCACCTCGGCGCGCATGGCGTCAGTCGATTGGCGGGCGGTGAAGTTTGACCCGTCCTGCCAGCGGATTTCATAAAACGGCTCCATCGCGCGCAGATCGACATCACGGTCAAAATCGCGGCCACAGGCGGCCCAAAGCTCGCGGAAGAGTTGCGGCACGGTCACGATGGTTGGCCCCAGATCAAAGCGGTAGCCGCCCTGACTGATCGAAGACCCGCGCCCGCCCGGCATATCCAAACGGTCAATCACGGTGACACGGTAGCCCTTAGCCCCCAGCCGCATCGCCGCTGCAAGGCCGCCAAGGCCTGCGCCGATGACAATCGCGTCAGACCCCGCGTTCGGGGTGGTTTGAGAGAGGCGGGGTTTGGATTCTGTCAGCATGGGCCCACGATATACTGTCTAGTTTAATTTACAATACTTGCCTTTCTATTGCAAAATTTCTTTCAATCCGCTTTGCTATGGCCGCAGATCCTGTCAAACTCGTCTGACAAACGCATCATGAGGCGCATCATCAACGTCGTCACGCTCTCGCTGTTTCGCTTCCCCACACTCGCAACCCGTCTTTGGGTTCTGGGGCAGATGGGGGCTGCGCGATTGTCGTTTATGCGCATGCCGCAGGTGGGGTTTTGGAAGCTGTGCGGGTCGGGCACGGGGCAGGGCTTTACGCCCAAGCCCAATTTCGGCGTCTGGGCGATCTTGGCCACGTGGCCCGATGCCCAGACCGCCCGCGCCAGCGTTGACACCGCCCCCGTCTATTGCCGCTGGCGCAACCGCGCCGCTGAAAGCTGGACGATTTTGTTGGAACCCACCTCGGCCCGTGGCCTTTGGTCAGGGCAAGCGCCCTTTGTGCCGCCACCAGACGCCACGCCGCACAACGGCCCCATCGTGGCGCTGACCCGTGCGTCGATGAAGGCATCCACCTTCCTGCGCTTTTGGCGGCGGGTGCCCGATATTTCCAACGTCATCGGCCAAGACCCCAATGTGATCTTCAAGATCGGCATCGGCGAGGTGCCCTTGCTGCACCAAGTCACCTTCTCGATCTGGCCCGATGCCGCCGCTATGGCCAACTTCGCCCGCGGCAACGGCCCGCATGGCCGCGCCATCCAAGCGGTGCGTGCCGAAAACTGGTTTTCCGAAGAGCTTTACGCCCGCTTTCGCATTCTGGACGATTGGGGCAGTTGGGGCGGGCAAAGCCCCCTGATGAAAAAGGACGCCGCATGAGCCAACCTTTCCCCTTCTCGGCCATCGTGGGCCAAGCGGCCATGAAGCAAGCCATGGTGCTGACGGCGATTGATCCGGGCATTGGCGGGGTTTTGGTGTTTGGCGACAGGGGCACGGGCAAATCCACCGCCGTGCGGGCTTTGGCGGCTTTGTTGCCGGAAATCGACGCGGTCGAGGGGTGCCCGGTCAACTCTGCCCGTATCGAGGATGTGCCCGATTGGGCGGGGCCGAAATCGGGCAAAATGGTCAAACGCCCCACGCCGGTGATTGACCTGCCATTGGGTGCCACCGAAGACCGCGTGGTCGGCGCATTAGACATCGAACGCGCCCTGACGCGCGGCGAAAAGGCCTTTGAACCCGGCCTTCTGGCCCGCGCCAATCGGGGGTATTTGTATATTGACGAGGTCAACCTGCTGGAAGACCACATCGTTGACCTGCTGTTAGACGTGGCCCAATCCGGCCAAAACGTGGTCGAGCGTGAGGGCCTGTCGATCCGCCACGCCGCGCGCTTTGTGCTGGTGGGGTCAGGCAACCCTGAAGAGGGCGAACTGCGCCCGCAGTTGCTGGACCGTTTCGGCCTGTCGGTCGAGGTGATCTCGCCGCGGGACATAGAAACCCGGGTCGAGGTGATGCGCCGCCGCGATGCCTATGAAAACGACAACGCGGCGTTTATGAAAAAATGGCGCACCAAGGATTCGGCGTTGCGCAAACAAATTCTCACCGCGCGCGCCGCCTTGCCCGCGCTGAAAACCCCAGGCTCCGTGCTGCATGATTGCGCGGCTTTGTGCATAGCGCTTGGGTCAGACGGCTTGCGCGGAGAGTTGACCTTGCTGCGCGCCGCCCGTGCGATTGCGGCCTATGACGGGGCTGAAACGGTGACTCGCGCGCATCTGAAACAGGTCGCCGCCAGCGCCTTGGGCCACCGCCTGCGCCGCGATCCGCTGGATGAGGCGGGGTCGGGCACCCGTGTCGCCCGCACCGTCGCTGAAATCCTGCCGTAAGATGGAAGCGGGCTTCCTCAGGTCAGCCCTAGCGGTATTGGCGGTGGACCCGGTGGCGGTGGGTGGCCTTTGGTTGCGTGCCCGCGCCAGTCCTTACCGGCAAAGCCTGCTGGACTCCTTGTCGCTGCTGCCCCTTCCCCTGCCCTTGCAACGCCTGTCGCCCCAAATGGGGGATGAGGCGCTCTATGGCGGCTTGGATGCCGTCGGATCCCTGCAAGCGGGCCGTCCCGTGCTGCGGCGCGGGCTGCTCGACCGCCCGTCGCTGATGGTGTTGACGATGGCCGAACGCTGCCCGCCGTCCCTTGCGGCCCGGTTGGCGCAGACCTTGGACCAGCACCACCACGGCCTTGTCGCGCTGGATGAAGCGGCAGAGGCGGGCGAAGGTCTGCCCCCGGCGCTGTCTGACCGGCTTGGACTGTTTCTGGACCTGGACGGCGAACGTGCGCCCGACCAATTGCCGCTGCCCGATCCGCAAACCGTGCTGGCGGCGCGGGCGATGTTGCCCTCGGTGCGCCTGCCGCATGATGCGGTGATCGA
>JBAXLX010000022.1:0-19432 GCA_037134595.1 Pseudomonadota bacterium | reverse complement strand
GGCGGGTTGAGCGTTTGGCCCGAAGCCGGGGCAGGTCAACCTGCCGCCGATCTGGGCGATGCTTTCCAAACTTCGGCCCATGCCTTTGGCTATCCCAAGGCTGATCTTGCCACCCTTCTGCACGCCTTTCGCCTGCGCTTCCGGCCTTGGGCCAAAGGGCCGCTGGACGCCACAGATGCCGCCATGGCTGCCGATCTGGCCGCCCGCTTTCCTGCCGCGTGACCCTTAGGCGGTGGGCAAGGCCAAGGCTGACAGGTAAAGCCCAAGCCCAAAGACCGCATGGGCCAACAGGCCCAGCCCGCGCGTTTGCCATGGATTGTCGGCCCGTGCGGCGGCAATGCCGCCACCCATGCCCGGGCTCATCAAGAACCATCCCGCGCTGATGGTGACGATGCCCACGATCAGGGCGGGAGTCAGGGTTGGCGTTTCAGCCCAACCCGGCCCCCAGATAATCAGCAAAGCTGCGGCATACACCACTCCGACGGCATAATGCCCCACCCAGCCAATCGCTGTCTCGCCCCGCACCGCAGCCGATTGGGCGATGTCGGCGTGCCAGACTTGCCCCCGCGCCACATGGGCAAACCAGCGCCCGCCCAGTTTCCACGCAGGCGCAGGCAGGCCAAAGGCCAGATGCAGGGCCAGCCCCCACAGGTCAAACAGGGCCGTCGCACCAATGCCGATCCCCAAACTGTGAAAGATAAATTCCAACCCGTTCCCCTTTTCGCCAAAGCCCTTCCCATCGTGGCGGGGCTTGGCGCGATTGTCCACCACCGATGCACCCCCATCCCCATTGACCGCGCCGCGCCTTGCGCCTATTCCCCGCTTGCGCGGATGGCTGGATGACCGCGGGGGGCAACCTTCGAGGAAAGTCCGGACTCCATGAAGTAAGGGTGCCGGGTAACGCCCGGCGGGGGGAACCCCAGGGAAAGCGCCACAGAGAAGAGACTGCCTTGGTGCCGGACCTGTTCCGGCGCAAAACCAAGGTGAGGGTGAAACGGTGGGGTAAGAGCCCACCACGGACCGGGCAACCGGGACGGTATGGCAAGCCCCACCCGGAGCAATGCCGAATAGGGGCCTTCAGCGGAAAGGTCCGGATTCCCACCCCGCAACGGGTGCCGGAGACCTCCGCGGGGACGCTTCAGCCCATAAGGCCCGGGTTGGCAGCTTGACCGCTCTGGTAACAGATGCGGCAGAGGAATGGTCATCCAAGGGGGCAACCCCTGGACAGAATCCGGCTTACAGGCCATCCGCGCATTTTTCCTGTTACAATGGCCAGATGCCGTTGACTCTGCCGTGCTGATGCGTAAAAGGCAGGCTTCAAGGAATTGCGGGGGCTTAGCCCTTCGATGCAGGAGAGACGACTATGGCCAAACCGGCGACGATCAAGATCCGTCTGAACTCGACGGCTGGCACCGGGCACTTTTATGTGACCAAGAAGAATGCCCGTACCATGACCGAAAAGATGACGGTCAATAAGTACGATCCCGTCAAGCGGGAACACGTGCAATACAAAGAAGGCAAGATCAAGTAAGATCGCCGCCTTGATGTGACCCAAAAGCCGTGCGGTTCGCACGGCTTTTTTCATTTTGGACTGTATTGCACCCTGTGCGGGTGTGTTTGTGGTAATGGGGCTTAGGCTTTGGGCCGAAGACCAACCCCGTTTATGGAGTGCTTATGGAACGCAATCATTACGAAGAACATTACGTGGCCCGAGTCGGCTGGTTGCGGGCGGCGGTTTTGGGGGCCAATGACGGGATCGTCTCGACCGCCTCGCTGATCGTGGGGGTGGCTGCGGCGTCGGATCGGTCTGGCGTGATGCTGGCGGGCATGGCTGGGCTTGCGGCGGGGGCCTTGTCGATGGCGGCGGGGGAATATGTTTCGGTGTCATCGCAGGCCGATACCGAAAAAGCCGACACCGAACGCGAACGCGCCGAGATTGCGGCCGACCCGCAGGAAGAGCTGCGCGCCTTGGCGGGGATTTACGAAGACCGCGGCCTGTCGCCGGACTTGGCGTTGCAAGTGGCCACGGCCTTGCACGCCAAAGACCCGCTCGCCGCCCATCTGCGCGACGAGTTGGGCTTTTCGCAACATTCCGAGGCCAAGCCCTTGGTCGCGGCAGGGGCCTCGGCGTTAAGCTTTGCGGTCGGGGCGGCGATGCCGATGCTGGCGGCGGCCTTGGTGCCAGAGGCGTCGATCAGCCTGTGGGTGACGGTGATTTCCATGGGGTTTTTAGCGCTGCTCGGGGCTGTGGGGGCCAAGGCGGGCGGTGCGCCTATGGTGCGTGCGGTGGTTCGCGTGACATTCTGGGGGGCTGTGGCGATGGCTGTCACGGCGGTTGTGGGCCACCTGTTCGGTGCGGTGGTGTAAGGGTGCAAAGCAAAAGGGCCAGAGTTTCCTCTGGCCCCCGTGTTCGGTTCACGTCTGCTTGGGTCAGCGGCGGTCGCCCATGAACTGCAGCAGGAAGGTGAACATGTTGATAAAGTCCAGATACAGCCGCAAAGCGCCCATGATCGCCGACTTGGCCATCCACTCTTCATTGCCGGCGCGGGCATTGGCGACATATTCGCCCTTGATCGCCTGCGTGTCATAAACGGTCAGACCGGCAAAGATCAGCACGCCGATGACCGAGATCGCAAATTGCAGCGCAGAGGAGGCGAGGAAGATGTTGACGATCATCGCCACAAAAATCCCCACCAAGCCCATCATCAGGAACGACCCCATCCCCGACAGGTTGCGCTTGGTCGTATAGCCATACAGGCTAAGACCCGCGAAAGAGGCGGCCGTGGCAAGGAAGGTCGTGAAGATCGACGCACCCGTGTAAATCGCGAAGATGAAAGCCAGCGACAGGCCCATGGCGGCGGCATAGATATAAAAGAACACCTGCGCGGCACCGACCGACAGGCGCGGCAAGGCTGCGCTGAACACCATGACCATGATCAAGGGCAGGAAGGTGATGACCCAGCCCAGAATGTTCAGATGGCCGTTCGCCGGATTGATGAACGACATCAGCAGCGCCGGGCTGGTGCCCACGGCCCAGCTGACACCGGCCGTCACCAACATGCCGACCGACATGGTGGTGTAAACGCTGTTCATATGCGCGCGCAGGCCTGCGTCAATGCCAAGGCCAGCGGTTGCGCCATAGGGTCTTGTCTGAAATTGAGCCATCAAAGCCTCCGTTCGTGTGGCGGGTCGGGCGACACCCCGACGTCCTAGCGCCAATATCGGCATTGTGGCGCAAGAGTTCAAGGTTTTCCGGCTGGATTTGCGGGCCATCGGCGAAATGGCCGTCTTGGTCTTCGCGGCGCTTGGGCTTGAGCTTCGAGCCCATTGCCGAGCCCCGACACCATCCAGCACCGCGGACCCTCGATTCGGGCCAAACCCGGCCTTGCAACCAGTCTGCGGGCATGGCGTGCGGTGCCACCAAAGCGCGAGGGCTTAACTTCTGCGCCCTGTCTGGTGTGGCAAGGCACTGGCCTGACGGTCATGCGGCGGCGGCACCCCAAAAATATCCGAAAGGATAGGAAAATCGACAAAAACTACCTCAAGAGGATAAAGACAGGCGAGTCATCAAGCAAGCGGAGACCGCGAACACCCAAGGTGCCGTCATATTTTCTCAGGGCATGAAGAAAAAATATAGATAATACATTAGCTTAAGGGCATTTCCGTGCAGACTTGTTGATAATGTGCAAATATTTTTCAGAAAAGTTATAATTTGGGCGTAATTAGGTCATTAAGTGTCCCTTTTCGCACAAAAAATGCTGTGTGACACGATAGAATGACCTCAGTTGAGAAAGCAATTCCAGATAGGTCAAGCGGTCATTCTTTCAAAAATGAGAATAATTATATCCATAAGGATAGAAAGAAGTTTTTTGTAATTAAACCTTAAGCTATGTCTGAGTTCTTGCTATATCAACTGCAGGAACTTTAGTGCTCTTAGGAGGAATCAGTGAAACACCCGGTTGATGCCCATGTTGGCAAACGGATAAGGCACCAGCGCTGGATGGTGGGGATGACGCAGCAGCAGCTGGCCGAAAAGGTCGGGATCAAGTTCCAGCAGGTGCAAAAATACGAAACCGGAATGAACCGGGTCTCGGCGTCGCGTCTGTGGGATATCGCCGAATCCTTGGGGGTTGGCATCACCTTTTTCTTTGATGGCATTGAGGGCGAAAAGACCCCGACCGTCGATTTGATGGCCGACAGGGAAGCTGCCGAACTGGTGCGGACGTATTACGCCATTCCAGAAGCCCAACGGCGGCGTTTGTTTGATCTGGCCAAGGTCTTGTCAGAGGCCGCTTGACCCAAAGCCCGCCCGAGAGTACCGCCAAGCCAAACGCGGTGGGGGAGGCCATGGTGCAGATCAGCAACGAGCTCGCGGCAGAGTTGATCGAGGTGGCCGATGCGCTGGCCGACGCGGCGCGCTTGGCCACTTTGCAGCATTTTCGCAGCGATGGGCTTACAGCCAGCAACAAAGAAGCTGACCGATTCGACCCCGTGACGGTCGCCGACCACCTGTGCGAACAAATGATGCGCGAGATTTTGGCCCTGCGCCGCCCGCAGGATGGTATCTTGGGCGAGGAGTTCGGCACCACCCTTGGCACCTCTGGCCTGACGTGGGTGTTAGACCCGATCGACGGGACACGCAGCTATCTGTCCGGCACGCCGACATGGGGGGTTTTGATTGCGGTGTCGGATGGCAATGGCCCGATCTACGGCCTGATCGACCAGCCCTATATCGGCGAGCGGTTTTCTGGCGGCCTTGGCCGCGCTGATCTGCGCGGGCCGATGGGGCTCCGCGCATTGAAAACCCGCCCCCCCCGCCCGCTGTCAGAGGCGATCTTGTTCACCACCTTCCCCGAAGTGGGCACGCTTGACGATGGCGCGGCCTTTAATCGCGTCAAAGCCCAAGCCCGCCTGACCCGCTATGGCACCGATTGCTACGCCTACGGCCTGATCGCGGCAGGCCAGATCGACCTTGTGATCGAAGCGGGCCTGATGGCCTATGACGTGCAAGGCCCCATCGCCGTGATCGAGGCGGCAGGCGGCCTTGTCACCGATTGGCAGGGCAATCCCTGCCCGATGGGGGGCCGCGTTCTGGCCGCGGCCAACCGCGCCATTCATGCCGAGGCCTTGGCTTTGCTCAACGCCTGATCCCTTCCAAGGCACACGGCGCGAGTTCTTTCCCCTTCTGTCGCGCCGGGACCCAGCACCGAAGGGGGGGAAAGGGTCTTATGTCTGAAATCTTGATCCAGAATGCCGATACCGTCCTGACGATGGATGCAACGCGGCGCGAATTGCACGGCGCGGATGTTTTGCTGCGCGGGGGTGTTGTGGCTGCGGTAGGGCAGGGGCTGTCCACCACAGGCCGTGTGGTGCAGGCCAAGGGCTGTGTGGTGACACCGGGTTTGGTGAACACCCACCACCACCTCTACCAAACCCTCACCCGCGCCGTGCCCGGCGGGCAAGATGCGCTGCTGTTTGGCTGGCTCAAAACGCTCTACCCCATCTGGGCGCGCTTTGGGCCGGAAGAGATGTTCACCTCGACCCAAGTGGGCTTGGCAGAACTGGCGCTGTCGGGCTGCACGCTGACATCGGATCATCTGTACCTTTTCCCCAACGGGTCGCGGTTGGATGACACCATCGCCGCCGCCGCCGAAGTGGGCCTGCGCTTTCACCCCACGCGGGGGGCGATGAGCATTGGCGAAAGTGCGGGGGGCTTGCCGCCCGACAGTTTGGTGGAGGATGAGGCCGCCATTCTTAAAGACATGATCCGCGTGGTCGATGCCCACCACAACCCCGCCGCAGGGTCGCTGCTGCGGGTCGGCCTTGCCCCCTGTTCGCCCTTTTCCGTCAGCCGCGATCTGATGCGCAATGCCGCCCTTTTGGCCCGTGATAAGGGTGTCATGCTGCACACCCATCTGGCCGAAAATGACGAGGATATCGCCTATTCCTTGGCCAAATTCGGCTGTCGTCCGGGGCAATATGCCCAAGATCTGGGCTGGACGGGGGATGACGTCTGGCACGCCCACTGCGTCAAGCTGGATGCGTCAGAAATCGACCTGTTCGCCCGCACCCGCACGGGCGTGGCCCATTGCCCCTGTTCCAATTGCAGGCTTGGCTCGGGCATTGCCCCCGTCAGGGCGATGCGCGATGCGCGGGTGAAGGTTGGCTTGGGCGTTGACGGATCAGCCAGCAATGACGCGGGCAACCTGATGGCCGAGGCGCGCCAGACCCTGCTCTTGCAGCGCGTGGCGCTGGGGGCTGATGCGATGAGTGCCCGCGAGGCGCTGGAAATTGCCACCCTTGGCGGCGCGCAGGTGCTGGGCCGCCCCGACTGCGGCGCGCTAGAGGTCGGCAAACGCGCCGATCTGGCGATTTGGGACGTGTCTGGGGTGGAAAGTGCCGGCTCGTGGGACCCTGCCGCTTTGTTGCTCGCAGGCCCCACCCGTGTGCGCGATCTGTTCGTCGAAGGCCGCCAGATCGTGGGCGATGGCCAGATGTTGACGATCGACTTGCCCCGCGTGGTCGAACGGCAAAACCATCTGGCCCGCCGCTTGATGGCGTGATAGGCCCCGACGATGAGCCATAATTTCGACGCCCAACGCCGCGAGACCTTTAACACCTTTCGGGATATGCCCAAGGGCATGAAAAAGCTGCCCGAACGGGCCGAGGTGGATTTTCTGTTCTACCCCGAAGAGCATGACGCCAACTACGGTGCCGTGATGAAGGCGCTGACGGCAAAGGGCTACCGCGTCAGCCGCGATGACGATCTGGTCGTAGCCAAGGTCGGGCCAATTCCAGTGACGCCAGAAGCGATCTGGACGCATGAGCGTGTCGCGACCGAAGTGGCTTTGGCTTATGACTTTTACCCCGACGGCTGGGATCTGGGGCTAGAGGAGTAATCTCCCCGCGATCCACACCGCCTCAATGGCACGGTCATCGCCCAGCATGATCGTGGGGAAAACCGCCTGCCAGATATCCTCCGCCCGCCGTGTTGCCTGCGCGATGGCAGGGGTCGAGGCAAGGTTGACCACGACCAAATCCGCCTCTGCCCCTACCGCGATGTTGCCGATCTGATGTTCTGCCCGCAAAGCGCGGGCTGATCCTTGGGTGGCCAGCCACCACAAGTGCGATGGATGCAGCGCTTGGCCGCGCAATTGGGCCACCTCGTAAGCCGCCGCCATGGTGCGCAGCATGGAAAATGACGATCCGCCGCCGGTATCGGTCGCAAGCCCCACGCGCAAGCTGTGCGCCAACCCCATATCAAACAGCCCCGACCCGATGAAAGTGTTCGAGGTCGGGCAATGCACCACACTCGCCCCCGCCTCGGCCAGCCGCGCTTTTTCGCGCGCGGTCAGGTGGATCGCATGGCCATAGACCGCCCCCTCGCGCAGCAAGCCTTGGGCTTCGTAGGTGTCCAGATAGTCGCGCGACTGGGGGAACAGGTCTTTGACCCAAGCGATTTCGTCGGTCTGCTCGGAGAGGTGGGTTTGCATCAGGCAATCGGGGTTCTCGGCCCACAGTGCCCCCATGGCGGCCAGTTGTTCAGGCGTTGAAGTCGGCGAAAAGCGCGGGGTGATGACGTACGACAGACGGTCGAGGCCGTGCCATTTGGCAATCAATGCCTTGCTGTCGTCATAAGCGCTTTGCGCTGTATCGCGCAGCCCCTCGGGCGCGTTGCGGTCCATGCAGGTCTTGCCCGCAAAGGCGCGCAGGCCGCGCGCCTGCGCCTGTTCAAAAAACGCATCGACCGAGGCCGGATGGATCGTGGCATAAGAACACATCGATGTCGTGCCGTGTGCTAAGGCCAGATCGAAGTAGCGCGCCGCAACCTCTGCCGCATAGGCGGGGTCAACAAAGCGCATCTCTTCGGGGAAAGTGTATTGGTTCAGCCAATCAATCAGCCGCTTGCCCCACGAGGCGATGATGGCCGTTTGGGGGTAATGCACATGCGCATCGACAAAGCCTGCCGAGATCAGGTGTTGGCCGTAGTCTGTCACCTTCGCCAAAGGATAGGTGGCGCGCAAACTGGCCGCTGAACCCACAGCGGCAATGCGGCCATGGTCGACCACGACAGCCTCGTTCACCCGTGCGGCCTCTGGCCCCAGCGCAAAGGGGTCACCCTCAAACGACAAAACCTGCCCCAGCAGAAGATCAGCCATGGATCACCTTTTCCTTTGCATCAAAGCCTAGGGCTTTTCAGCGCAGGCGTAAATTTCCCCAATGCGGGGCTTTGGCAGAAACAGCTTAGCCCCAAGCCGTTGGAATGCCAAACCCGTCGGGCATAAAGGGGCGGACAGGGTGGGGCATTTGGTGTATCTGGCCCCAAAACAGGGGGGAATGACCATGAGCGATCCCAAAGCCGCCGCCCGCACCGCGGCCTTCGCACGACGCAAAGCCGCCTTTGGCGCAGGGCAGGGCCAAGCGGCAGAGCTTTTGGCCGATGTCTTAAGTGCGCATGCTGGCAAAGCTTTGGCAGGCTATATGCCCATGCGCACCGAAATTGACCCGCTGCCCGCCATGGCCGCCCATCAGGGTTTGGTCGGCGTGCCGGTGATTATGGCCGCCGCAACCCCGCTGAAGTTTCGCGAATGGGCGCCGGGTGTGGCGATGATCGCGGGCGATTTTGGCGCGCTGATCCCCGCCGAAGGGGCGTGGTTTGCCCCGCAGGTGGTGATCGTGCCGCTTTTGGCCTTTGACGCGCAAGGATATCGCTTGGGCTATGGCGGGGGCTTTTACGACCGCACCCTGCAAGCCCTGCGCGCCAAAGGCCCCGTGGTCGCCATAGGATTTGCCTTTGCCGCCCAAGAGGTTGACGAAGTGCCCACGGATGCCTTCGACCAAAAGCTGGATATGGTCGTCACGGAAAAGGGCCTGCGCCACTTTGCCTGACGCCCCCATTAGATCAGGGGTTTTGGGTCGTGATACCCGTTATCCGCGCCCCGGTCTGTTCGACAAAGGACAATCCGTTCAAAACCCCGCCAATCGCGGTGACAAAGACCACCCCCAGTCCAAGCGCGATTGCGCCAAAGACAACCCAATCAATTTGGGTGGCGCTGGTTTGAGCTTTGCTGACGGCTTTGGTTAGAAATGTTGTTTTCATCAAACCAATCCTTTTAAGCCATAAACGGGTGTGTTGGCCCGAATTTCGCGGCTATTTCGGCAAGACCTGTGACCGAAATAGGTTGGACGCTCCGACTGTTTTAGCCGTAACACCTGATTCGTAGGGATGGATTGTGGCGATATTAAGGCCAAGCCCTTCGAAGGCTTGGCCTAAGATTGTTTTTCTTGCAAATCAGGCGGAAAAAGGCCTTTGGCCTCAACCCTTTGCCTTTAGCCGACGATCCGCGCCTCGGTTGCGGCGCGCAAATCGGCTTCGCTGACGCCGTCAGCCAATGCGACAATCTTGAGCCCGCCCGCCACCACATCCAGCACGCCCAGATTGGTGATGATACGGTTGACCACGGCCTTTCCGGTCAAAGGCAAGGTGCACGCGCGCAGCACCTTGGACTCGCCGTGTTTAGAGGTGTGGTCCATCACCACCACCACACGGCCTACGCCCGCCACCAGATCCATCGCCCCGCCCATGCCCTTGACCAGTTTGCCCGGAATCATCCAGTTGGCCAGATCGCCGGTCTCGCTGACCTCCATCGCGCCCAAGATCGCCATGGCGATCTTGCCGCCACGGATCATGGCAAAAGATTGGGCCGAGTCGAAATAGGCAGTCTGCGGCAGTTCGGTGATGGTTTGCTTGCCCGCGTTGATCAGATCGGGGTCTTCGTCGCCCTCAAACGGAAAGGGGCCCATGCCCAGCATGCCGTTTTCAGACTGCAGGGTCACGTTCACCCCGGCGGGGATATAGTTTGACACCAGTGTGGGAATGCCGATGCCAAGGTTGACATAAGTGCCGTCGCGCAGTTCTAAAGCGGCGCGGGCGGCGATTTGGGTGCGGTCCCAGCCTTTGATCGCGTCAGCCATCAGACGGTTTCCTTCTTGCGCGTGGTGCGGTTTTCGATGCGCTTTTCGTGCGGGCCTTTGATCAGGCGGTGCACATAAATGCCTGGCAGGTGGATCAAGTCGGGGTCAAGGCTGCCCAGTGGCACGATTTCCTCAACCTCTGCCACGCAGATTTTGCCAGCGGTCGCCGCAGGCGGGTTAAAGTTGCGTGCGGTTTTGCGAAAGACAAGGTTGCCCGAGGGGTCAGCCTTCCACGCCTTCACAATCGACAGATCGGCCACGATGCCGCGTTCCAGAATATAGGTCTGGCCGTTGAAATCCTTATGCTCTTTGCCCTCGGCAATCACCGTGCCCACACCGGTTTTGGTGTAAAAGCCCGGGATCCCCGCCCCGCCTGCACGCAGACGCTCGGCCAAGGTGCCTTGGGGGGTGAATTCCAGTTCAAGCTCGCCGCTGAGATACTGGCGCATGAATTCGGCGTTTTCGCCCACATAGGACGAGATCATCTTTTTGACCTGCCGTGTGGCCAGCAGCACGCCCAAACCAAAGCCATCGACACCCGCGTTGTTGGACGCGATGGTCAGCTCTTTGGTGCCCGCATCCTTGATCGCCGCAATCAGCAGCTCGGGGATGCCGCACAGGCCAAACCCGCCGCTGGCGATGGTCATGCCGTCAAACAACACGCCCTCCAGCGCTGCCGACGCACTGGCATATTCCTTATTCATCGCACCCTCCCGCACATTCTGGATGGCACCAAACCGCGCCGCGCGGGGTTAGTCAATGCCGCGTTGCGGCGGATCGGGTGCCAAACGGGGAAAGGTGTCTGCCAAGTCTTTACCCCGCCCGCGTGATCGAGATAACATAGGCGCGCCGCGCGCATGGTGACAGGATAGACACAGGAGACTTAAAATCCCGGCATGCTTGACGGAAAACGCAACTGAATCATGCACTTAGACTGATGGAAGACCGCCGAGGCCCGGAATAGGCCCGAAAAGGTTCTTGAGGCGCGCTCCGGCGCGACTTAAGAAGAAAACTATGGCCGCTTGCCGAAACTGGTAGACGGAAGGCACTTAAAATGCCTCGGGCTCCGCCCGTGTGGGTTCGATTCCCACAGCGGCCACCACTCAAAGCTATAGGCAGATACCCACGCAGAGGTCGACTTTTTAAGTCGCACCAGTCTGCGTGCTGAGATGGCACACATGCCCAAACATCGCTCTGGCGCGTGCCTTTGATCATTTTGGGAAAGCGGATTCGATCCCATTGAAAATCGCAGTGCAAAAGCTGTTGCCAAGCCGTTGGCCCCGCAGTCCCATTGCAGCCAGTGTCGACCCAAACTCAATCAGGTCTTGGTTCGCGACGCGTTGAACTGCGAATGTGATGAACCTGTGAGTCTTGTCCAGTCTTTCCAAAAGGAAGCAGGGATCAACCTGCCTTGCCCGCGCTGATCACTTGTCCACGTTTTTTGGCATGCCGCTCCGGTTTGCTGTCTTCGACCAGACTGAACCGCCCCGTGTTTGCCCGTGAAAACTGAAAACGCGAGAAGAACGGCGAACCGATTTTCGAGGCCCTCTATTCTGATAGATCGAAGGCGATCGTGTGTTTTATCGGGCCAAACATCCTGTCTGAAGCCCTTTCGCCCACAGTGAAACGCGGGTTGGCCTGTCGCTGTTTGGGGCATCGGGCGGCGATACACGAGCAAGGACGATCTGGATAAGCTTTAAAAGGAAGCGCGAAAGCACATATTCTCTTTCGAAAATTCATAGATTTTGTCCGACGCGATGGTGCCATGTCGTGTGTCTTTTGCCAAATCGGTTTCATCAACAAATTTCAACTGGACATTACCTCTCGATTTTTCAATCTTCGTTAACGCCATGCCGAATGCAACTTCGGCGGATGTTGGAGGGTGATCGCGACATGGGTTCCGCAAGATTATGATCGAAAGTGATCCGCTGCTTTGGGACAGGTTCTTTGCGCTCGACACAGTTGGGGCTCTGCGCGGCTTTGCTGCCGGACTTGATGCGTCAACGCCAGAGAGAGCCGCGCTGGCCTATTACATCTCGACGTGGCGCGAATTTGCCGATGCCAATGACAATGTCGCATTTGTTCCGACATGCCATTTGTCAGCAGATCGTTCGGCAGTAAAATACGGCAATTCTCCCGTCATCTTCGAAGGCACCAACCTTTGGGCTTGGAAACCCTATTTCAAGACAGAGGCTTTGGCGCCAAAACTGCGGGATCTGGAAAACCTTGTGGGGTATATCCGCGACTCTAACCCCAAAGCCCGCATGACGCTGGTGCTTGTCCCGGAAAAAGATCATGTGATGAGCCGTTTCCTGCTCAAGGAGACCCGCTTCGATGTCATCGACCGGGCGGTGAATATGATGTCCAAGAGGCTGGCGACGCGCGGCTTGCCCCTGATTTTCAGTCAGCCATTTGTTGAAATCGACCGCTTCCTGACCTTAGCTGACTTTGAGTACGGCGACAGTCATCTGCCCTCGCGCCATTACGTGACAATCTTCGGTTTCGCGCTGGAATCCTTGGGCATTTCTTGGGCCTCGCTCAGGGACCGGATCGCCTTGTTGCAACTGCCCGAATTCGGCGATCTCACGCTCAAGTTTGAAAACACCGCGCCCCATCCAGGTGTGACCTTCCGGCCCAACATGCCAGACGATTGCGCGCGCCAGACCGCGGGAACCGCATCTTTTGCACAGCCACTGCGCGACACGTGGCAGACCTTTCGCAACGACAAGGCGCTTATAGACCAGTCGGTTTGCGTATTGGGGGATTCGCACTGCTCTATCCATGCCGACCGCAGGCTGACCTACCTGTTCGCCAATACGTTCCGAACTGCCGATTTTGTCTGGAACCCTTCGGGCATCGAAAAGATTCCCGATGTCGCCGCCTATGACAATGTCGTGCTCGAAATCTCGACCCGTTTTACGATGTGAATGATCATGCGAAAACTTTTCCTTCACGTGGGCTGTGCTAAATGTGGGTCAACGTCGCTTCAGGCGGGTCTTTCTCGTGCGCCCACGATCCACTTTTCCACGTGCGGTAATCATGGTGGCGAGCATCTCGCCTTTGCCTTGCGCATTCGCGGCGTTGATGAATGGACCCGCCAATATTTTGATGAAAGTTGGGTCGAACGAGAGTTCCCCCGTCTGATGAAGGACATCCACGCCAGCAATGAAACCGTCGTGCTAAGCAGTGAGCGCCTTGCAGGGTGTTCGCTACACGAAATTGAACGGATAGCAGAGGTTCTCAGCGGCTTTGATGTTCAGATCGTGATGGTTCAGCGCGACATTAATAGATATCTGCGATCAACCTGGCGCCATGCGGTTTACTTCCACGATTACGGCGAAAGCTATGAAGCTTTTGTCAAATCTAAGGAAGACTTTTCGTTCTGCCAAATCGAAGAGAAGTTTCGCCAATTCTTCCCAGTGCACCGCTTCAACATCGATACGTCGAATTTTGGCGAAGAAATAGGAACGCTGTTTGGGTGCAAACTTGACATAGAGCGCCTTAATGTCGGTGTGCCACACGCGTTTGCCGAACTGCTTCAAACGACGCATGCGCTGCTTGGATCAGAAGAATTCAAAAAGCGATTTGATCGACAAACCAAGCAGTCCATGCTGGCCGTCTGTAAAGGCGAGGCTACAGCAAAGATCTCAGAGGCGGATTTAAAAATTCTGATCGCCTAGATGCATCCAAGATGCACTGGCACGGGTGCAGCGGATGCACGCGGCGGGGGCGTCGCCGGTGCGACCCGTCGCCGCCGCGATCTTTACCCGCTCACGCCGCGATACCGCTGGTTTAACCATCAGCCGACGCCCTGCCCGAAACGCTTGGCCTAGCCAGCGTCAGGATGCCCGCATAATGGGTTGAAATTTCAAGCCGCCGCGTCATCTGACCCTTTGCAAGGAAAAGTTGGAACCGATGACGCCCTTCACAGCCACCCGCGCCGAGGGCGAAGCCCGCTTGACGGCTTTTATCCCCCGCATGGGCCGCCGCTATGCCAATGGCCGCAACACCGATCATGGACCGGGCGCGCATAAGGCGGTGTCGGTGCTGTCGCCCTATGTCCGGCGCAGGTTGGTTTTGGAACAAGACCTTGTTGCAGCAGCTCTAGCGGCCCATGGCCCCGAAGAGGCGGAAAAGTTCATCCAAGAGGTGATCTGGCGTGGCTATTTCAAGGGCTGGTTAGAGCGCCGTCCGCAGGTTTGGGACAGCTACCTTTCAGGGCTGCAGGCCGATCTGGCCGCCCTTGACCGCGACCGTCGCCTGCGCCGCGATCTGGAACGGGCCATGAACGGCCAAACGGGTCTTGAGTGCTTTGACGCTTGGGCCAGCGAACTGGTTGAGACGGGCTATTTGCACAATCACGCGCGGATGTGGTTCGCCTCGATCTGGATTTTCACGCTGGGCTTACCGTGGCGGCTGGGGGCGGATTTCTTTTACCGGCATCTGCTAGATGGCGATGCCGCCGCCAACACTTTGGGCTGGCGTTGGGTGGCGGGCCTGCACACGCGGGGCAAGCCCTATCCCGCCGATGCGCAAAACATCGCAACCTTCACGGCCGGGCGCTTTACCCCGCGCCCCTCAGATCTGGCCGTAGTCACCCAAGGGCTGGAAGCGAGCGAGCCTGACGGCCTGCCCTCGGTGCTGCCGCTGCGCGCCTTTGTCGCACCGCATCCGGGCCGCCCCACCGCCCTGTTGATCACTGACGAAGATTGCCGTGTCGAGGATTTCGACCTTGCAGCCTTGGATATTCGCACCACAGCCACGCTGGCGTGCAGCCATCTGCGCTCGCCTTTGCCCGTGTCCGAGTTGGTCGCGCAGTTCGAGGCAGAGGCCTTGGCTGACGCCGCGCGTCGGGTCGGTATCGCCTCTTTGGCCATGCAGGCGGCAGATCCCGCCGCCTTGGCCAAATGGGCCGCAGCGGCGGGGGCCAGCCAGATTGCTACGGCTTATGTGACACGCGGGCCTTTGCGCGATTGGTTGGATCAGGCGGCCCCGGCTTTGGATGCTGCTGGCATCACCCTGTGCGAATGGCGGCGTGACTGGGACACGGCGATCTGGCCCCATGCCACGGCGGGGTTCTTCAAGGTCAAACAAAACATCCCCCGATTTTTGGAACAGGCGATAGGTTGATTTTCGGGTCCGTTCGGCCTGCACTGCCTCACGCCTTTTTTTTATCTGGTTCGACCAAACCGTCCCCAAAGCGCGGCGCCTGACGCCGTCCAATGCCCAAAGCCTTGCGTTAGCCTGCGTTTGCTCAACCCGCCGAAAGCGGCAATCTCAAACGCGCCGTCTCGCCCAGAGTGAAGACGGGGTGGCAGGGTCGCCGCCGTTGGATCCCCGTCTTAAAGGTGGTCGACGCGGTCTGGCCTTCAGATGATTTGTGCGACTGATCCATGTCGCAGCTTTCGCAGCGCGGCCTGTTCAGCCTTGATCGACTTACCACGATGACAAGATGTCAAAGCGGCCAAAAAGCGGGTCAGCCGAACCGTGCGCCTTTGCATTTTTGGTGCTAAATTTGGCAAACTGACGCCATGATATGTGAAAAAGGGGGGGCGATGGCGCAGGTTCAGGACGCATTTGCCCACCGGGTGGCGGTCATCGAGCCGGTTTGGGTGCCGATGCCCGATGGCACGCGCCTTGCAGCAAAATTGTGGCTGCCCCAGACGGCCTTGAGCGGGGCTGTGCCCGTGCCGGGTGTGTTGGAATATCGTCGCGACCCTCTGCGCGATGGCACCCGCACCCGCGATCAGGGTTTGCAGATGTCTGGGGCAGGCCATGGCTATGCCTGCCTGCGGCTTTCAAACCGCAGCCCGCCGGCCCAAGGCGCTCAAAACCGTGATCCCTTTCACGTCAACCGATAATCGCTTGGCCAGCGATATACACGGGGTCGGCGGATGTCGGTCCAAGGATACCTTCGATTGGTCCTCGGCAATACGATTCCTCGATAAAGGGCATGGACACGGGCATGATGGACCAGCCGATGTAGCGTGTCTGGATGCAAGACTGGGTGCCGCCGCAGACCTGCTATAGATCGCGGCCCGGTCGCTGGGGGGCGGAAGATATCTGGCCGTCGCCACGCATCCCGCCCAAGAAACTGGCGCTTGGCCCTGCGGGGGCTTTGGGCGGGGCCTTGGGCAAGCGCAGATTTGCTCGCCCTTGTGGCTGGGCCTCAGCGCTGGAGAAATTGGGCGCTGTGGTGATGATGACGATTGGCCCACCGACCAACGCTCTGATGATCCGGGGTCGCAGGTCTTTTTGACCGAGCCGTTCGCCGAGGCCTGTGACATCCTTGGTGCCGCCCGCCCTGCGCGGCCGATGACGATCTGCCCGTGTTTGGCCCTGCGATCATCGCGCCGCACACGTATCCTATGCTCAAAGATGCCCCGCGCAGACGGGTGACCCCTGTTATGGTGTCGGGCAAGATGACCGTCGATGTCCCGCGCTGGACCTCTGCCAAAACCATGCCCGATGTCGGACAAACGCAATCCTCCACAGGCTTTGTGCGGCACGAGGTGACGCAAGGTGATCCCGTCAACGCCGCGATGATCACAGGTTCCCACGTGACGATGCAGTTCCGCGAGGCCACGATCCACCACCGCTCCAAAGGCCGGACGACTTGCCACGCGCCCCATGTTCGGGTGCAAATGCTGGTGGTGCTGCACAAGATGACGCCTTGGTGTTCGAGCGTGTTTGGGATGAGGCCTTCGCCGGTGGCATGGTCTGACCCGCGCTGACCTGGGCGCTGCAGCGGGTCAGTTGGGCGCTTGTGATCTTATCTGTGGCTATGTCGGCCATGGAAGGCTTTGTTTTTATGGTCCCGGGGGATCCGGCCAGCGGTGCTTTGGGGCCACGCGCCACCCGCGTGCTGATGGCGATGGTGACGAAACGGATGGGGCTGGATCGGCCGGTGCCCGTGCAAATCGCGCCTGATCTTTGGCGCGCACACCGCCCTTTTTATCTCGCTAAACGCCACCGGCCTTGCGGGGGTGTTGGTCTGCTGCTGGGGCTGAGCGCAGGCTATGGCCCGCGCTGGCGGGATGCGGTTTTGGGTCTGGTCCGGGACAGCGTGAACGCCCTGCCCATGATGATGCTGGCCTTGGCCATCCTCACGGTGATTGGTGCGGGCAGGTTTACCCTGATTGTGGTCGTGGTTTTGGTGTCGATGCCCGACTATGCCCGCCTGATCCGCGCCCAAACCCGGTCGCTGCGCCGGGCAGAGTTCATCTTGGCCGAACGCGCCATAGGCGCCAGCACCCCGCGCATTGTGCTGAACCATGTGGTGCCCAACGGTCCGGGGCCGCTGGTCATTGTGCTGAGCACGGAAATTTCCCGAGGTGATCCTGTTGGAAGCGGGATTGAGCTATCTCAACCTTGGCGTCAAACCGCCCACGCCGTCTTGGGGACATGTGCTTTATGACGGCTATAGCTCAATCGGCTTGTCGACCACCTTGCTGGTAGCGGCGGTGGCCCCCTTGGTTCTGGCGACCTTGGGCTTTAGCTTGTTGCCAGAGGGCCTGCGCAACGCGCATGACCCCCGCCGTGGGTCGACCTGTCTTGCGCCCACGGCGGTTTGTGCCACAAAATGGCGGCATGAGCCTGCTGGATGTGCAAGACTTGGGCTGATCAGGTCGAAAAGCTCGACCATGTCGACGTGATCGACGCCCGCTCTGGCATCTTGCACCTGACCGAAGCCTTTGCCGCCTTTGTGGTCATCGCCTTGTCCTATAACGGCGGCAAGATCGTGTGCAAGGCGGCGGTGGAACAGGCGGGCGGCAGGTATACAACCCAATCCCCCGCCGAATGCGGCCCCTATCGCTTTGCCGCTTGGGATCAGACCCAGACAGTCACCCTCACCGCCAACCCCGATTGGGCCGGCCCGAAACCCGCCTTTTGGACCGTCGAATTCTCCAGCATGGGCGATGACCAAGCGGCCCAACTGGCCCAACTGGCCGACGCCTTTGAGGTTACAAGGCTGGCCGTCAGTGCCATCACACAGCTCAAAGCCGCCATGCCGCTGGGCGCAAGCCCGATCCAAGCGCAAACCACCCGCTACGCGAGGCTGACGAACACCATCCCTGCCGAACCCTTGAAAGACCTGCGCGTCCGCCACGCCATCCAATACGCTTATGACGGCGAGGCTGTGCTTTTGGGCGCCCATGACGGGTTGGCCGTGCGCAGCACCGGCGTGGTGCCCCCCACCGGCCCCTTCACCCGTGCGACCAATCTGATCGCCACGCGCGATGTGGAACAGGCCAAAGCCTTACTGGCCCAAGCTTGGGTCAGCGATCTGACCCTGCACCTGGTTGCAGTGACCGACAGCACCACAAAAGCCATGGCGCAGATCATCCAAGCCAGCCTGGCCGAGGCCGGGATCACGGTGGAACTTCAACCCACCCAAGACGCGGCCTATTGGTCTTTGGGCGATCAAACGGCGGGAGAGGGCTATAAGTCTTTGGACCTGGCCCTGATGAACTTTGCCGGCGGCATCGACCCCACCGACAACCTCGTCTGGTTCCGCCCCGACCAAATCGGCGTCTATCACTGGTCGTTCTTTGACAGCATTGAGTTTTAGGCGCTCTATCAAAAAGGCTTGGTCGAACAAGACGAGGCCGCGCGCAAAGTCATCTTCAACCCGATGGAGGATTTTATGGAAAGCTCGGGTGGGTTCGTCTTCATTTGCTTTGAACCCTCTATCGCGCTGCACGACAGCACGCTGAAACCTGTGATCTTGGCGGATGGGCAACCCGATCCGGGTATGTTTACAAAAGCTTAGGCAGCCTGTGCGACGGGGTAGGCCCGAACGGCGCACCCCATGGCCTACCCCAAGCACAGCGCCTCTAGCTTGGTGATCACATCGAGCATGTAATCCTCGTCATAGCCACTTTCGTTTTCCAGCACGCTTAAAAACGCCGCCACCCGTCCGGTGGCCATGTTCACCATCAAGAACTGCCCGCCATAGCCCGCATGGCCCAGCCAGCCGTTGCGGGTCATGAGGTGGGTGCAATAGCGCATGGTGCCGCGTTTGGGGCTGACCAAGGGGGCAGGGCGGGTCAGGCTTGCGTCAAAGGCAGCAGCCAACCCCACGGGCGGGCCATACACCGCCTGCCCGCGGCGGGCGAACAGAAGGCCAAAGCGCGCTAGATCGCGGGCCGATAGGCAGCCGCCGCCAGAAAAGGCGGGAAGATGTTCGGGGCTTAGGCTGATGTGAAAGCCGCCCTCGTAGCCTGCCGCGTCGCAGATGGCTTCGACCCTTTGGCGCAGATCAACATGGGCTGCGGCGATGACGGTCAACACATCGGTATTGGCCGATTTGTAGCGGCAATAGGGCGAGGGGTTGGCCGTGCCTTGCCCTGTCAGGCTGGTCACAAAGGCGCTTAGCGTTTCTTCGGGGCGATCGGTCGGGGGAAGACGCCAGCCCAAAGCCTCTTCCTCGCGGTAGCAATCGGCCTCGGGGTCG
>JBAXLX010000021.1:0-19454 GCA_037134595.1 Pseudomonadota bacterium | reverse complement strand
CTTGCTGGTGGTGTTTGCGTTCGTCGGGCTGTTTGCGCTGCCAAAGCCTGCCATCTTACAGGGGCTGGGCGCGATCTGCGGGGTTTTGGCTGTTTCACAAGCTAACGCAAGGTCATCAACACCTTGGTCGCAGGACCGTCAGGCCCTTTTGCACTGCACCCCAAGGTGGCACGCCGCAGGCTCTTTCAGACAAAATCCAGATCTATCCTGCCCAGCGGGCCGAAATCGGCCTGCAGGCGGGATCCGGCCTTGACCTCTACCGAGCGTACCGGCGCGCCAGTGATCACGATATCACCCGCCTTCAAATGGCCACCCAGCCCCTTGAGATCGGCGAGTTTGCCCGCCAAAAAGGCCAAGGGCGCTGCGGGATGACCCATCACATCTGTTGCGGGGGCGGATTGGGCAAAGCCGTCCACGTCCATCGACAGCGTCAGGCTCGTGACATCCACGTCGGCCGGGTTGATCCCCTTTGATCCCAAGATCACCCAGCCCGCACCGGCATTATCCGCCAAAGAGTCGCAGGCCCCTGCCTTCATCGCCCCCACCCGGCTGTCGATCACCTCGATCGCCGCCCAGATGCGCGACGTGGCCGCCAGAACATCTGCAATGCTCACAGCCCCTTGCAGCGGGTGCGACAGTTCAAAGGCCAATTCCGGTTCCGCGCGCGTGTTGGCCATATGCGAGATAGGCACCGGCGTATTGTGGGGGGTGAACATCGTATCGAGCAAAATGCCAAAGTCTGGCCCCGTCATGCCATACATCTTTTGCATGGCTTGCGAGGTAAAGCCGATCTTATGGCCTTTGGGTTTGCCACCGGCCGCGATCAGGTGATCCACCAGTTTGCGCCGCACGCGGTAGGCGTCGTCAAAGTCATAGTCCAAGGTCAAAGAGGGCGGATCAACCCCCTGTCCTTCCCGCACAGCTTGAAACAGGCGGTCTGCAAGGGCTTGGTGTTGGGTGTCGGTCAGCTTCATTGTGCCAGCTCCACCCAGGCCGCGTAGTTTGGGTCTTGGCCCCGGGCCGCCTTTTGGAAAGCGGCTTTTATAGCCGTGCCAATCGGGCCGGGATAGCCAACCGGACGGTCATCGACCGAGGCCACCATGTTGACTTCAGAGGCCGTGCCGCAGACAAAGATTTCATCCGCGATGTACAGGTCTGACCGCGACAATTCGGTGGCGCGCACCTCATACCCCAGATCGCGGGCCATGACGCGCACCGTGTCCTGCGTGATGCCTTCCAACCCGCCCGCCGACAGGGGCGGGGTATGAACCACGCCGCCGCGCACCACAAAGATGTTCTCTGCCGTGCACTCCGCCACAAACCCCTGCGGGTTCAGCATGACGCAATCGTCATAGCCGGCATGGCGCGCTTCGGCCTTGGCGAGGGACGAATTAACATAATTGCCAACGGTCTTAGCCTCGGTCGGCATGATGTTGTGGTCATGCCGCCGCCAACTGGACACTTTCAGCCGCAGCCCACGGGCATCGGTGGCAGCCCCGCGCACCGAAGGCCAGCCCCACGCCATAATCGCCATGTCGACCTTGCAGGGCCCCGTATCAAGGCCCATTTCCCCGTATCCGTAATAGGCCAGCGGGCGCAGATAACAGGCGGGCAGGCCGGTCGACCGCACCACAGCCTTTGCCGCCGCGATGATCTCGGCGACCGAATAGGGCATGGGCATGCCCAAGATACGGCCCGACCGGTAAAGCCGCTCGATATGCGGGGTCAGGCGAAACAGGCCGGGGCCTTTGTCGGTTTCATAAGCCCGCACGCCTTCGAAAATGCCAGTGCCGTAATGCAGCGTATGGGTGCCGATGTGAACATTGGCCTTGTCCCAATCGACCATCTCGCCATTCATCCAGATTTTCGGGGTGGGGATTATGGGCATGGGCGACTCCTCTGGCGCGTTGCGTCAGGTTTAGAATGCGCTGGAAGGGGGTCTTGTCAAATTATTTTCGACATCAACGCCGTTTTCGATATTATAGACTTTGTCGAAGGTTTCGAAGACGATCGAAGGTCGTTGGGGGGCCAACCCCGTCAGGAGACGCCAATGCAAGACAGCGCAACGCGCAGCGAGCAAGTCTATCGCCGCCTGAAGGCCGATATCCTTGCAGGCCAGATTGAAGCGGGTGCCGCACTGCCCTTCGCCAAGCTCAAGGGCGATTATGCCGCCTCGATGGGCGTTCTGCGTGAGGCCCTGATGCGGCTTACCGCCGAAGGGCTAACTGTAAACCAACCCCAGTTCGGCTTTAAGGTCATCTCTTTGTCGCTCCAAGATCTGAGCGACCTGACCGCAAGCCGCTGCACGATTGAAAGCATGGTTCTGACCGACGCTGTCACCAACGGCGACCTTGACTGGGAAACCCGCGTGCTAAGCGCGCATCATCGCATGGAGCGGACCCAGAAGTTTGAGGCCGGTGACGGCTCGCCCGTCACACTGCTCTGGGCGCAGGCACATCAAGCGTTTCACGAGGCGCTTTTGTCCGGGGCGCGCAGCCACCGGATGCAGGCCATCGCCGCAAACCTGCGCGCGGCGGCAGAGGTCTATCGTCAATGGTCGATCCCGTTTGAAGTGGTCAAACGCGATGTGTCGGCAGAACATCGCGAAATCGTCGACCTCGCCTTGGCCCGCAAGGCCGATCAAGCGGCTGCCGCGCTCGTGCGCCACCTGTTGTCAACCCGTGACCTGATCTTAAAGGGCACGCAGGCCCCCAAGCAGTAAGGAGACCCCATGACCTTCCGCATGCCCGCCGAATGGGAACGCCATGAACGCACACTGATGTGCTGGCCCTGTCGGGCGTATTCCTGGGGCCATACGCTGGAACAGGGGCGGCGCGAGTTTGCCGCCGTCGCCAATGCCATCGCGGCCTTTGAACCGGTGACTTTGGTTGCCAAGACTGCCGAGCAGGCCGCGCAAGCGCGCACGATGGTCGCCGGACCTGTCGAGGTGATTGTGCGCCCGATTGACGGGTCATGGCTGCGCGACAATGGGCCGCTCTTTGTCACCGACGGCAAGACCCGCCGCGCAAGGCATTTCCACTTCAACGCTTGGGGGGAACGCCACGCGGGCCGCGACCGGGATGCGCGTTTGGGGCGCACCTTGGCGCAAGATTTGGGCGATGAGGTCGATTTCATCGACGTGGTGCTGGAAGGCGGGGCCGTTTCCATTGACGGGTCAGGCACGATGGTGGCCCCCGAGGGCTGCGTGATGCATGAAAGCCGCAACTGGTATCTGACCCGCGATCAGGTCGAAGATCAGATCAAAGCCGCCTTGGGTTTGCACCGGATCATCTGGTTGGGTCAGGGTCTGGCCGAAGATACTTTGCGCGATCCTTCGCGCCTTTATTACGGCACTGACGGCCATGCCGACCTGTTCTTTGCCTTCATCGGCCCGAACCGCGCGCTGATGCTGCAGCCGCCCGCAGGCGACCCCAACTGTGCCAGTCTTGCCAAATCCCGCCAAACCCTGCAGGCGGCAGGGGTCGAGATTGTCGATTTCCCCTATATGTCCGGCTTTATCGACGAGGGAAACTGGATCATCGCACCCTATATGAACTTTTACTTCTGCAACGGCGGGGTGATCGTGCCCGTGGCAGGGCAAGAGCCTGACAAAGACCAAGAGGCGCTGGCCTATCTGCAAAGGCTTTTGCCCGACCGGCAGGTTGTCGGTGTCAATCTGCGCGCAAGTCCGCGTCAAGGGGGGGCTGTGCATTGCATGACCATGCAAGTTCCCGTGCGGCAGGGCGTGATTGGTCACACGGGCGCTTAAAGGCCGCGCAGTTAGAAAATTCGTAAAAAACGGGCAATTTACGGCGCGGTGCAAGGGGCAGACGGGGCAGGGGGCGGTTGGAAAATAACGCCGAAGCTTTGCAAATCGTCAACCAAACCGCTGCCTAGTTCGGCCTGCCCGCGACACACTTGGCACAATCTGCGTTACAAGTTTTCCGCAAATAAGATCTCGATGCGGATTTTTTCCTGACTGGCCAAGACCTCGCGCCGGTCACACCGCGCCCGCAAAATCCGAAGCGCGCTGCGGACCAGATGGCCGGGGTCTTGGGTGATCAGGGCATCAATCTGGCGCGACAGCAGGGCGGCTTCGGTAAAGGGCGTGCGTTCATGCGCAATCACCACGCGGTGGCCGCCTTGGGTCAGTTGCGTGACGGTTTGCAAAGGCACCCGCGCTTCACTGCTTAAGATATACACCCCCGCGATGTCGGGGTTGCGCGCAAAGGTCGCGCGGATGATCCGGTCGGTGCGTTCGGCCTCGCCGTGGGTTTCAAGCGAGGGCAGAACGGTGAGATAGGGGTAATCTGCCCCGATCACCTCGTCAAAACCAAGGCGGCGTTCCAAGCTGTCACGCGCATGCATGGTTTCGGCGATGACCAAAACCTTTCCCGCCTGCCTGTCCAAGAACCGCCCCATCAAACGTCCCGCCGTGGCCCCGGCGGCGTGGTTGTCGATGCCGATGAATTCGCCCGCCGCAAGGTCAGTGGCGGCGCGGATCTGGCCCGAGATGAAGGACACCGTTTCAATTCCGCGCTGTTCCAAGCGCCGTTTGGCATCGCGCACCTGAGGCGATTCGGGGGCCATGATCGCCACGCCGTCAACGGCGTCGGGGTGGAGTGTTTCCAGAAAATTCGCAATCTGATGCGGATCGCTTTCGTGAATCTGCGCCACTTCGGCGCGCATGGCGTCAGAGCCAAAGGCGGAATTGGCCTCGGATATCTTGGCCAAAAGCTCTGCCAGAAACTGATCGCCGGTGCGCGGCAGCAAGAACAAAAAGCGATAGCTTTTTGACCGCGCCAGATTGGCGGCAGAAATGTTGCGAATAAATCCAATTTTTTCAATGGCTTGTGATACTCGGCGCACGGTATCGTCGCGCACGCCCGTCCGATCGTTCAAAACGCGGTCCACCGTGGCAAGGCTAACGCCTGCCGCTTTGGCCAGATCTTTGGTCGTCGGTCGCATCGCGCTCTCCTCTTGGCGTCTTTTGACGCAGTTTGGATTCGATGTCCACGGGGTTGAGGTACGTACCTCAAAAACCGCTTGCTATGAGGTACGTACCTCATCTAGGCTGGCTTCAGGACATAGAGTCGCGGCGAGGAGGCCGGGGCCTTGAACCGGGAGGATTGGACAATGAAAGCGAGACTTTTGAAAACCTCGGCGGCACTGGCTGTCGTGGCCGCCATGGGCGGTGTCAGCGCTGCTCAGGCCGAAGACCTGACGCTGTGCTGGGCCGCTTGGGATCCGGCCAACGCGCTGATTGAATTGAGCAAGGAATACGAAGCGCTGTCGGGCAACACGATGCACTTTGAATTCGTGCCATGGACCAGCTTTGCCGACCGCATGCTGAACGAGCTGAACTCGGGCGGTAAGCTGTGTGACCTGATGATCGGCGACAGCCAGTGGATCGGGGGTGCCGCCGAAAACGGCCAGTACATCAAGCTGAACGATTTCTTCGATGCCAACGGCATTTCGATGGATTCCTTTATTCCGGCCACCGTGGTCGGCTATTCGGAATGGCCGAAAAACACCCCCAATTACTGGTCGCTGCCTGCCTTTGGTGACGTGGTGGGCTGGACCTACCGCAAGGACTGGTTTGCTGAACCGCAAAACCAAGCCGATTTCAAAGCCAAATATGGCCGCGATCTGGCTGTGCCCAAGACCTTTGCTGAGCTCAAAGACATCGCAGACTTCTTCCAAGGCCGCGAGCAAGACGGCAAGAAAGTCTACGGCGCGTATATCTACACCGAGCGCGGGTCTGAAGGCATCACCATGGGTGCCATGGATGTGCTCTATTCCTTTGGCTTCAAATATGACAACCCCGACAAGCCCTATGACATGGAAGGCTTTGTCAACTCTGACAAGGCGGTTGCGGGTCTAGAGTTCTATAAGTCGCTTTACGATTGCTGCTCGCCTCCGGGCATGTCGAATGCCTATATGGGCGAGGGTGTGGATGCGTTCAAATCGGGCCAAGTGGCCATGCAGATGAACTTTGCCTTCACATGGCCGGGCTTTAACACCGACCCGAATGTCGGCGGCGACAAAACCGGCTACTTCCCCAACCCCGCAGGCCCCGATGGCGACCAGTTCGCGCAATTGGGCGGGCAGGGGATTTCGGTCGTGGCGGCCTCTGACAAGCAAGACGCAGCGCTGACCTATATCAAGTGGTTCGCCCAGCCCGAGGTTCAGGCCAAGTGGTGGAAACTGGGTGGCTATTCGGCCCTGAAGGCCGTGGTCGAAGACCCGGGCTTTGCCACCAGCCAGCCCTATGCCCAAACCTTCTTGGACTCGATGGCCATTGTGAAGGATTTCTGGGCTGAGCCGTCCTATGCAACCCTGATGCAATCGTCGCAAAAGTGGTTCCATGATTATGTCGTCGCCGGAAACGGCACCGCCAAAGAAGCGCTGGATGGTCTAGCTGCCGATTGGCACGCGACCTTTGAAGAAGAAGGCAAGTACTAAAACCAGATTGCCCGCCCTGTTTCATGGCGGGCAACCCTGCGCGAGGCCCTTGAGGGCCAAGCGGGTCTCGCGCATCATATCCCAGCCCTTGGTCTATTCAGGAAGCCAACATGTCTGACCCCATGGCGCATCGCATAGCGGCGGCCACGCCCCCCGCCTTGGCCCATCGCATTCGGGGCCTGTCTGATCGGGCCATCGCTTGGGTCTTTGTGGCGCCCACGATTTTTCTGCTGCTGGCGGTCAATATCTTTCCGCTGATCTGGACGATCCGCCTGTCTTTGACCGATTTTCGCACCAACCGGCCGAACAATCCGGTCAAGTTCGTCGGGATCGAGAATTACCGCAAAATCCTGACCGATGCCGATACATGGCTGTCGTTGCAGGCCACAGCGCACTTTCTGATCTGGACCATTGTGCTGCAAGTGGTGATCGGCTTTGCGCTGGCCTATCTGATCAACAAGAAGTTTCGCGGCAACGACCTGTGGACCACCTTGATCGTGCTGCCCATGATGCTGTCGCCCGCCGTGGTGGGCAACTTTTGGACCTTCCTTTACCAACCACAAATCGGCCTGTTCAACTATGTGATCGCCTTTTTCACCGGCGCTGACCCGTCGAGCTTTTCGATGATCGGCGAGGTGGGTTTGGCGCCTTGGGCGATTGTGATCGTTGACACATGGATGTGGACGCCCTTTGTGATGCTGATCTGCCTTGCGGGCCTGCGCTCTATCCCGCCATCGATCTATGAGGCCGCCGAATGCGACCGCGCGTCAAAATGGCGGCAATTCTGGACGATCACCATTCCGATGGTGCTGCCGTTTTTGATGCTGGCCGTGCTGTTTCGCGGTATCGAGAATTTCAAGATGTTCGACCTTGTCGTTCAACTGACAGGCGGCGGGCCGGGGGCCACCACGCAGCTGGTGTCGATTGATCTGAAGCGCGAGGCGTTTGAGAAATGGCGCACGGGCTATGCTTCGGCCTATGCCGTGATTTTGTTTGTGACGGTGTTTGGCCTTGCCTCGATTTACGTCAAGGCGCTGAATAAGGTGAAAGACAGATGAGCTTTTCCATCACCGACCCGTCGCGCCGACAAAAGTGGATCGCGGGCATTTTGGTTGTGACCTATGCCATTGTCACGTTGCTGCCCTTGGTCTGGATCATCGCCACGGGCTTTAAAACCCCGCCCGATTCCATCGCCTATCCGCCCAAGGTGTTCTTCTCCCCCTCGCTTGAGGGCTATGTGAACCTATTCACCTCGCGCAGCCGTGTGACGCCCGAAGATCTGGCAGCCCTTGGCCCGCCCACTACATGGTATGACGCCATTGTGCGCCAGTATGATATGGTGATCACAGGGCCAAGCCGCTACGGCGAGCGGTTCTTGAACTCGGTCATCATCGGGTTTGGGTCAACCTTTCTGTCGGTGTTTTTGGGCACGATTGCGGCCTATGCCTTTAGCCGGTTCAAGGTGCCGCTCAAGGATGATTTGTTGTTCTTCATCCTGTCCACCCGCATGATGCCGCCCATCGCCGTCGCCATCCCGATCTTTTTGATGTACCGCCAGTTGGGCCTGAACGACACCCATCTGGGCATGATCTTGCTGTACACGGCGGTGAACCTGTCGCTGTCGGTCTGGCTGCTGAAGGGATTTATCGACGAAATTCCGATTGAATATGAAGAAGCCGCCCTGATCGACGGCTACACCCGCTTTCAAGCCTTTTACAAAGTGGTTCTGCCGCAGGCCGCCACCGGCATCGCGTCAACAGCCATTTTCTGCCTGATCTTTGCGTGGAACGAATACGCCTTTGCGGTGCTACTCACCTCAGGCGATGCGCAAACCGCGCCGCCGTTTATTCCCACCATCATCGGCACCGGCGGCAAAGATTGGCCCGCCGTGGCTGCGGGGGCCACGTTGTTCTTGGTGCCGATCATGGTCTTTACCATTTTGCTGCGAAAGCACCTGCTGCGCGGCATTACATTCGGGGCGGTGCGCAAATGAGCTTTCTGTCCGGTCTTTTGCGCCTGCGCCGTGGCCCGTGGGAGATGTTGGCCACGATCCTGATCGCCCTTGGCGTGGTCATGCTGATGCAGCCCTTTGCGCTTGTGCTGTTTACCTGGTCTTTCCCTGTCACCTTGGTGGGCACCGTTCTGTTCATCATCACCAGCCATTTTCCGGAGTAAGCGGTGGCCCAGATCGTCATCAAAAACCTCCGCAAGGAATTTGGCAGCTTCACCGCGGTGCAATCGTCCAGCTTCACGATTGAAGACGGCGAATTCTTCATGCTGCTTGGCCCCTCGGGCTGCGGGAAAACCACCACCTTGCGCATGATTGCGGGGTTGGAACTGCCCACCTCGGGCGAGATTTTCATCAACGGGCAAGAGGTCAGCCAAAAGCCCGCCTCGCAGCGCGACATTGCCTTTGTGTTCCAGATGTTCGCCCTTTACCCGCATATGAACGTGCGCAAGAACATCTCTTATCCGTTGGTCAGCCAAGGCATGCCCAAGGCGCAGGTCAAAGCCAAGGTCGCAGAGGTGGCACAGATTTTGGGCATCACCGCGCTGTTAGATCGCCCCGTGGGCGGCCTGTCCGGTGGTGATCGCCAGCGCGTGGCGCTTGGCCGCGCTATCGTGCGCAATCCAGCGTGCTTTTTGATGGACGAACCCTTGGGCGCGCTGGATGCCGAGTTTCGCGAGCATATGGCCGAAGAACTGCGCGCCCTGCACGACCGCATGGGGGCGACAACGGTTTATGTCACGCATGACCAGCTAGAAGCCATGCAGATGGGCGACAAGATCGTGGTGATGAACCACGGCGTGGTGGAACAATTCGGCCGCCCGCAAGATATCTATGATTGGCCCGCCACGACCTTTGTGGCCAATTTCATCGGCTCGCCGCCGATGAACTTTCTGCGCTTTGACGGCGCTGTTGCGGCAGGGGCCACAGAGGTGGCGTTGTCAGACCATACCGTCGCTATTCCCCAAACCGTTCAACCCGCCACAGGCGCGCTGATTTTGGGCGTGCGACCCGAAAACGTGCATCTGGACGACACAGCCCCCCTGCGCGGGCGTATTCTGGCGGCGGAATATCTGGGCACCACGCAGATCGTCACGCTGGACACGGCCTATGGTCCGGTCAAGGCGCGCATCTCTTCTGACAGGGGGGTGACGATCGGCGATCAAACCGGCCTGCGCCTTGATCCCCGCGCGATCAGCCTGTTTGACCCCCAAGGCCGCGCGCTTTTGTCACTCGCCAATCAAAGGGTGCTGGCCCATGGCTGAGGTTATCTTACGCAATGTTTCCAAGTCTTTCGGAGCGACCAAGGCGCTGGTCGATGTTAGCCTGACCGTGCCAGACGGGGCCTTTGTGGTGCTTTTGGGCCCCACGGGGGCAGGCAAAACAACCGTGCTGCGCATGGTATCGGGGCTAGACAGGCCCGATCAGGGCGAGGTTTTCATCGGCGGCACCTCTATGCAGGGCCTGACCCCGGCGCAGCGCAATGTGGCGATGGTGTTTCAGCAATACTCGCTTTACCCCCACCTGACCGTGCGCGAAAATATGGAATTCCCGCTGAAATCCCCACTTTTGCGCACAAAACCCGCTGAAATCACCCGTAAGGTGGCGGAAGTGGCCGAGATTTTGCAAATTTCTCACAAGCTTGACAACAAAGCCACGGCGCTTTCTGGCGGAGAGATGCAGCGCGTGTCGATTGGCCGCGCTTTGGTGCGCAATCCGGCGGTGTATCTGATGGATGAACCGCTGAGTTCATTGGATGCCAAGCTGCGCGCCGATCTGCGGGTCGAGCTGAAGAACATTCAGGCCAATCTGGGCGCGACCTTTCTGTACGTCACCCATGACCAGATCGAAGCCATGACCATGGCGACCCATGTCGGCGTGCTGGATCAAGGCCGCCTGATCCAATTCGGCCCCCCGCGCGAGATTTACGAAAACCCCGTCAGCCTGCATGCCGCCAGCCGCTTGGGCCAGCCGCGCATCAACATCCTGCCCGCCGATCTGTTCGGGCAAGCGCCCGCCAAGGCCACCCACATCGGCCTGCGCCCCGAGCAGATTCGCCAAGGCCAAGGCCAAGACGCTGTGGTCAAGCGGGTGGAACATCTGGGCGACCAAACCCGCCTGCATCTGACCTTTAAATCGCACGACCTGATCACCGTCACCAGCGCCCACACTGACCTCAAGCGCGATGACATCGTTCAAATCACCCCCCACCGGCCCTTCTACTTTGACGCCGAAGGCACCCGCATTGCTTGAAAGAGGATAAGATGACCCAATTCATGAACACGCGTGAGAATATCGTCACCGAGGCGATTGACGGGCTGATCATGGCCTCGGGCGGGCGGCTGTCGCGGTTGGACGGCTATCCGCATATCCGTGTGGTGGTACGCTCTGACTGGGACAAGTCGCGGGTGGCTTTGGTATCTGGCGGCGGATCGGGGCATGAACCGGCCCACGCGGGGTTTGTGGGTGCGGGGATGCTGACAGCGGCGGTGTGCGGCGATGTCTTTGCCTCGCCTTCCGTCGATGCGGTTTTGGCGGGGATTTTGGCGGTGACAGGGCCTGCGGGGTGTTTGCTCATCGTCAAGAACTACACCGGCGACCGTTTGAACTTTGGCCTTGCCGCCGAACGCGCGCGGGCTTTTGGGCGCAAGGTTAGCATGGTCGTGGTCGATGACGACATCGCTTTGCCTGATCTGCCCCAAGCGCGCGGTGTGGCGGGCACATTGTTTGTGCATAAGATCGCAGGCCATCTGGCCGAAAGCGGGGCCGATCTGGCCGCGGTGACGCAAGCAGCGGAACGGGTGATTGCGGGCACCAAATCCATCGGCATGTCGCTGGATACCTGCACCGTGCCCGGATCGGCCAAGGAAAACCGCATTCCGGCGGGCATGGCAGAACTGGGCCTTGGCATCCACGGCGAGCCGGGGGTGGAACAGGTGGGCTTTACCAGCGCGCAGCAGGCCATGGCCGCCATGGTCGACAAACTGGCCGCCACGATGGATGACCGCCCCCATGTGGCGCTGTTGAACAACCTTGGCGGCACCTCGGTGCTGGAAATGTCGGTGCTGGCTTACGAACTGGCCAAGTCAAAGCTGGGGGCCCAGATCAAATGGATCGTGGGGCCTGCGGCCATGATGACCTCGCTGGATATGCGCGGCGTGTCGGTGTCGGTCTATCCGGTGACAGCGGCGGACGAGGCGGCTTTGATCGCGCTCACCCCACTGGCCGCTTGGCCCGGTTGCCATGCGATGGGCGCACCCAAGGTGTTGGCCCTGCCCGATGGGTTAACGCCGATCCGTCCCATCCCCTCGGCCCATGCCGCCACCCGCGCCTTCTTGACCCATTGCTGCGAGATCATGATGGGGATGGAGCATGACCTGAACGCGCTGGATGCCAAATCAGGCGACGGCGATACCGGATCAACCCTTGCAGGCGCCGCACGGGCATTGCTGGGCGCGATGGACCGCTTGCCCTTGGCCGACCACACCCAGCTTTACCGCGCCATCGGTCAAGAGCTTAGCCAGACCATGGGCGGTTCGTCGGGCGTGTTGTTGGCGATCTTTTTTGCCGCCGCAGGCGATGCGGCATCGAGCGGTCTGACGATGCGCGATGCTTTGGGCGCAGGGTTAGAGCGGATGCAGGAAATCGGCGGGGCGCGTCTGGGCGACCGCACGATGATTGATGCGTTGCAACCCGCGCTTGCGGCCTTGGACCACGGCCTGCCCGCCGCGCGGGATGCCGCCCGCGCGGGGGCCAACCACACCGCCACCCTCAAACGCGCCACGGCAGGGCGGGCCGCTTATGTCAACGCCGGCAATCTGGAAGGCCATATCGACCCCGGTGCCGAAGCCGTCGCCCGCCTGTTCGAGGCGCTGACCGACTGACCTGATAAACCGCCCCTTCGCGCAGCGTGTGCCACCGCCAAGGCCGCGCGCTGTGCGATGATAAAGCTGATGCAAGGCCGACCGTGTCGCTGCGCTCTGGCTGGACAGCGGCAAACCCGATGCGAAGGGCATGTCGATCACAAGATTAGCGGCGCGGCACGATCCAAAAAATCGCGAAGCTGTCTGGGGTGCTCAGGTGCCAGCACCAGCCCCCAGCGCCGAGTATGCGCCCGCCATCACAGGTGCCGCCGAGCTTGAAACTCCAAAGCCTGCAAGCCCTGTTCTCTCTCTGGCACCCTATTTTACCGCGCCGCGCGGCGCGGTGCGCGACAATAAGGCCCCCGGGCGGGCTTGCGCTATGGCTTGGGTGATCAGGGCTGCAAGCCCTGCTTTGATCAGATCACCTGCCAAGAACGGGGTTGCAAGCAAAGCCGCCTCTGGCAGGGATTTGCCAAGCGTGAGCGCCATGCCCGGAATGCCAAAGGCATAAAGCACTACGATCCCGCCCAAAATGGATCCTGCCAAAGCCGCCACGCTGACCCGTACGGGCCAGCGTTCCACCACCAGCCCCGCCACAAAGGCGGCAAAGGGAAAGCCGATCAGATAGCCTGCCGAAGGTCCGACAAACAGGCCAATCCCGCCGCGCCCGCCTGACAGCAGCGGCAATCCTGCCGCCACCAATGCGACAAACAGCAGCACCGCCAGAAAGCCGCGCTTGGCCCCCAAAACTGTGCCGCACAGCATGATGCCCAAAGATTGCGCGGTGATCGGCACGCCGCTGATCAGGTCGATCTTAGGGATCAGCCCCAAGACAGCGATCAGCGCGGCAAAAAGGGCGATATGGGTCAGGTTGCGTTCCATGGGCGGGATCCTTTCAAACAGGCCCCTCCTTAGCCCGCCCCGCCCCGCGCGCGCAAGGCCTCGGCCACGCGGTCGGCATCGTCAAGGGTGGCCAAGAGCACGGGCATCAAGATGCGCCATCCCGCACGGCGCGGGCTGCGGGCGGCAAAGGCCATGGTGATTTGGGCGTAGCGCAGCAGCATCACCGGCACAAAGCGGATCACGAGTGCCACCGACAAGGCCAAGACCTGCGGCTTAAGGCCAAAGCGCGCCAAGGGGCGGGCAAGGCGGGTCAGCAGGGCCAAAATCTCGGCCAGTTCGGTGGTCATCGTCACGGCATTGGCCAGCCCAACAGCCGCACCCAAACGGGCAAGGATGGGCCAAGCCGCCCAAATGTTCCCCAGCCAAATCTGCCAAAGAACAACCAGCACCGCAAACGGCCACACTGGCCGCAGCATCGCCAGCCAATGGCGCAAAAACCCGCGCCCTCCGCTTGCGGCCAAACCCAAAACCAGCAGCGCCGCTCCAAGCAGCCAGACCCCCTCCAACCGCATCAAAACAAGGGTCCAGACACATAAAGTGGCCAGCTTGACCCAAGCCGACACAGAATGCGCCCATGTCCTAACCGGAGAGGTCAGCGTCAGCATCCAGCCCCCCGATCCGCGCCATCTCGGCGCCAAAGGCGTCCAGCACTTCGCCCGCAGGCCCGTCTTGCACCACGCGCCCCCCCTCCAGCCAGATCACCCGATCACAGTCGGCGACAGCGGCGGGGTCGTGGCTGATGGTGATGATCTGCTGGGCCAAACCCGCCAACCTGCGCCGCAACCGCGCCTGCGAGGGCAGGTCAAGGGCCGCAAAGGGTTCGTCCAAAAGCAAGATTGCGGGCTGCATCGCCAAGATCGCCAAAAGGCACAGATACTGGCGCTGGCCTTGGCTCAGGGTATGGGTCGCCGCCCCCTCCCAATGGGCGCGGCCCACCTCGGCCAACAGACGGCGGGCTTGGGCGCGCGCCTCAAGGGCGCTCTGGCCCATCTGGGTCAGGCCAAAGGCCAGCTCCTCGCCCACGGTGGGAAACAAAATCTGGTGATCGGGGTTTTGAAACAAGATCCCCACGGCGCTGAGCATGGCCTTGCGGTGGCGCGCAGGGTCCAGTCCGGCCACCCGCACCGTGCCGAGTGTTGGTGCCACCAGCCCCGCCATCAGGCGCATCAAACTGGTCTTGCCCGACCCGTTGCGCCCGACAATGCCGATGCGCGCCTGGCTCAGATGCAGATCAATCCCCGACAAAATCGCCCTGCCGGCCACGCCGTAGCCCACCCCGCGCAAGTCGATCCCAGACGCCGCCATATCCTTCGCCCCTTGCGGCTTAACCGCGTTAGCCGCCAAACAACCATCTTACGCAAGCCAAAAGGGGTGCCCTTTGCAGGCCACCCCCTTCATCTTGGTCCAAATACTCCGGGGGGTCCGGGGGGCTGGCCCCCCGGCTTGGGCCCAAGGCGCAGCCTTAGCCCTTTTGCGCCGCCGCCACCGAGTCTTCCAAAATCGCCATAGCTTCGGTGAAATGCGCATCCGGAATGGTGATGGGGGCCAAGAAGCGCACCACGTTGCCGTAGACACCGCAGGTCAGCAAGATCAGCCCGCGCTTTTGCGCCTCGTTCTTCACACGGTTGGTAAAGCCCGCGTCAGGTTCGTGGTTGGCGGGGTTGGCGAATTCGACGGCGACCATAAAGCCCGGGCCGCGGATGTCGGAAATCTCGGGCGTGGTCGAGCGGATCGATTCCAGCTTTTGCTTCAAACGGCTGCCCAGTTCATTGGCACGGGCGCAGAGCTTTTCTTCCTCGATCACGTCCAGCACGGCATGGGCTGCGGCGATGCCGATCGGGTTACCGCCGTAAGTGCCGCCCAGACCGCCGGGGTTGGCGGCATCCATCAGGCTGGCTTTGCCCGTCAGGGCTGCGATGGGAAACCCACCGCCCAGACCCTTGGCCATGGTGGTGATGTCAGCAGCCACACCGTAGCCTTCCATGGCAAACATCGTGCCGGTGCGGGCAAAGCCGGTCTGAACCTCATCCGCGATCATCACGATGCCGTGTTCATCGCACAAGGCGCGGATCGCTTTGACCAGATCGGTCGGCGCGGGGTAAAAGCCGCCCTCGCCCTGCACGGGTTCAAAGATAATCGCCGCCACCCGACCCGGATCAAGATCGGCTTTGAACAGCTTGGTGATCCCCGCCATGGCATCGGCGGTGGAAATATGGTGCACCTCTTGCGGGAAGGGCACGTGGTAGACATCGGGCATCATCGCCCCAAAGCCCTTCTTATAGGGTTCCACCTTGCCCGTCAGGGTCATGCCCATAAAGGTGCGCCCATGGAACGCCCCGCCAAAGGCGATGACAGCCGAACGCCCCGTGGCATAGCGCGCGACCTTGATCGCGTTTTCCACGGCTTCTGCGCCGGTGGTCACAAAAACCGTCTTTTTGTCAAAATCGCCCGGCACGATGGCATTCAGACGCTCGGCCAAGTGGATGTAGTTTTCATAAGGCAGCACTTGGTGGCAGGTGTGGGTGAAGCGTTCCAACTGCTTGTGCACGGCCTCGATCACCTTGGGGTGGCGGTGGCCGGTGTTAACCACGGCAATACCGGCGGCGAAGTCGATGTAGCGGTTGCCTTCAATATCCCAGACTTCCGAGTTCAGGGCCTTGTCGACATAGATCTGGGTTTGCATCCCCACGCCACGGGCAATCGAATCAGTCCGGCGAAGGGCGACATCTGCGTTCTTCATCTTGCTCTCCTGTGCACCGCATCGGGGGAAAGGGCCTGCCCCTGCGGCTTTGGTGCTATTTGCACGAAGTTTGCCTGCGGTTTCAATCCCATCAGCGGCTTTTTTCGGGCGAGCGGCGACAGGGCAGGGCGCGGTTTACGCTTCTTTAACCGCGCTTGGGGCAATTTGACCCGGATCGGAGCGTTCATGTCCTACCTGCCTGCCCATGAAGACCCTGCCCTTTGGCTGCAACTGATCCGCTCGCGCCGGATCGGGCCTGTGACGTTTCACAGGCTTGTGGCCGAACACGGCGGGGTCGAAGCCGCCCTTGCCGCCCTGCCAGAGATTGCCAAAGCTGCGGGGATCGAGGGCTATGAAACCTGCCCCCTTGGCGTGGTGCGCCATGAACTGGCCCAAGGCCGCGCGGCCAAAGCGCGGCTGCTGCGCTATGGCGGGGCCGATTATCCGCAAGCTTTGCTGACACTGCCCGATGCGCCGCCTTTGTTATGGGCACAGGGCTATGTGTCTTTGCTCAACCGACCTGCGGTGGCCTTGGTGGGTGCACGCAATGCGTCTTCCTTAGGGCTGCGCATGGCGCGGCGGCTGGCTTTGGCCTTGGGCGGGGCGGGGCAGGTGGTGGTGTCGGGCCTTGCACGCGGCATCGATGCGGCGGCGCATGAGGCAGCACTTGGTACGGGCACGGTTGCGGTGCAGGCGGGCGGGGTCGATGTGATTTACCCTGCCGAACATGCCGACCTTGCCGCGCAGATTCTGGCCCAAGGCTGCCGTATTTCTGAACAGCCCATCGGGATGGCCCCCCAAACCCGCCATTTTCCGCTGCGCAACCGAATCATCTCGGGCCTGTCGCGGGCGGTGGTGGTGGTCGAAGCGGCAGCGCGGTCAGGCTCTTTGATCACCGCCGAGACCGCTTTAGAGCAGGGCCGCGAGGTGTTTGCCGTGCCCGGCCACCCCTTTGACGCCCGCGCCGAAGGCTGCAACCGGCTGATCCGCGACGGCGCTACGCTGCTGCGCGGGCCGCAAGACCTGTTCGAGGGGTTGGGGATAGCGGCAAAAGCGGTGCAGCCCCCAGACCCCACCGATCAAGCCCTGTGCGACCCGCCCCCCGGCCCCGTTCCGCCCCGCCGCCCTTCGGGCGACACCGCGGCGCTGCATGCGCAAATCTTGGCTCGGCTTGGCCCATCGCCCTTGGCCGAGGATCAGTTGATCCGCGACTTGGCCATGCCCGCCGCCGCCTTGACCAGCGAATTGGTCTCGCTGGAACTGGACGGCAAGATCGAACGCCACGCAGGCGGGTTGATCGCGCGGCGCTGACCGCCTGCCAAAGCGCAGGTTGACATTTCGCGCCAACCGCCCACATCTTGCGCCGCTGTGCAGATCAGGGCCGTTTGCCGTGGTCGCTTGGCGCGATTGAAAGGAATTCCATGCCCGTTGTCGTTGTCGAATCCCCGGCCAAAGCCAAGACGATCAACAAATATCTGGGCAGCAATTACACGGTTCTGGCCTCCTACGGCCATGTCCGCGACCTGCCGCCCAAGGACGGCTCGGTCAACCCCGATGACAATTTCGCCATGACATGGGAAGTGGCCGCTGACAGCCGCAAGCATATCAAGGCCATCACCGACGCGCTGAAAACCGATGACGAGCTGATCCTCGCCACCGACCCCGACCGCGAGGGCGAGGCGATTTCGTGGCACCTGACCGAGGCGCTGGCTTCGGTGATTGCCAAGGGCAAGAAAAAGGTCAGCCGCGTCACCTTTAACGCCATCACCAAATCCGCCGTGACAGAGGCAATGGCCCGCCCAAGACAGGTCGACCAGCCGCTGGTCGAAGCCTATCTGGCGCGGCGTGCTTTGGATTATCTGGTGGGCTTCACCCTGTCGCCCGTTTTGTGGCGCAAGCTGCCCGGGGCGAAATCAGCCGGAAGGGTGCAATCGGTCTGCCTGCGCCTGATCGTCGAGCGCGAGATGGAGATTGAAGCCTTTCGCGCCCAAGAGTTCTGGACCGTCTCTGCCGTTCTGGCCACCCCGCGCGGGCAAGAATTCGAGGCGCGCTTGGTTGTGCTGGGCGGCAAGAAGCTGGACAAATTCGATATTCCAACCGCTGAATCCGCCGAACTGGCGGTGTCTGCCATTAACAAGCGAACCTTTCAGGTGGTGTCAGCGGAAAAGAAACCCGCCAGCCGCAACCCCTATGCGCCCTTCATGACATCCACCTTGCAACAAGAAGCCAGCCGCAAATATGGCATGGGGGCCAAGGCCTGTATGTCGGCAGCGCAGCGGCTGTATGAGGCGGGCTATATCACCTATATGCGCACAGACGGCATCGACATGGCCCCCGAAGCCGTCATGTCGGCCCGCGATGTGATCAAGGCCACCTTTGGGGCCGCCTATGTGCCCGACAGCCCGCGCATGTACAAAAACAAGGCCAAAAACGCCCAAGAAGCGCATGAATGTATTCGCCCCACAGATATGGCGGCCGCACCCGACAAGCTGCGTTTGATCGAGGCGGATCAGAAAAAGCTTTACGACCTGATCTGGAAGCGCACCATCGCCAGCCAGATGTCGGCCGCGCGGATGGAACGGACGGTGGTCGAGATCGCCTCGCCTGACGGGCAAGTCGGTTTGCGCGCCAATGGGCAGGTGGTGCTGTTTGACGGGTTCCTCAAGGTCTATGACGAGGGCCGCGATGACGACGGCGATGACGAAGGCCGCCTGCCGCAGATTGATGCGGGCGACAAGGTCGACAAGCGCAAAGTCACGCCGGAACAACACTTTACCCAGCCTTTGCCGCGCTATACCGAAGCCACGCTTGTCAAGCGGATGGAGGAATTGGGGATCGGTCGCCCGTCCACCTATGCGTCGGTCATCACCACGATCCAAGACCGCGAATATGTCAAGAAAGACAAAAACCGCCTGATCCCCGAAGACAAGGGCCGGTTGGTGACGGCGTTCTTGACCAATTATTTCCGCCGCTATGTCGATTTCGACTTTACCGCAGGGCTAGAGACCGAGCTTGACGATGTCTCGGCAGGTAGCCGCAGCTATACCGATGTGTTGACGCGCTTTTGGCGGGATTTCAACGCCGCCATCGCCGAAACCGCCGATCTGCGGATTGGCGAGGTTTTGGATAAGATTGACGAATTTCTTGCCCCCCACCTGTACCCCGCCCGCGCCGATGGGTCTGATCCGCGCATTTGCCCGACCTGCGGGAAGGGCCGCTTGCATCTGAAAACGGCGCGGTCCGGTGGCGCCTTTATCGGCTGCGGCAGCTATCCTGAGTGTCGTTATACCCGCGCCATTTCGGGCAACGAAGAGGGCGGCTCGGTCGAGGGCCGCGTTTTGGGGCTGGAAGACGGCGTTGAAATCAGCCTGCGCACGGGGCGTTTTGGCCCCTATGTGCAAAAGGGCGAAGCCACCACCGACGCGCCCAAGCCACCCCGCGCCAGCCTGCCCAAGACGTGGCCGCCCGAAGACCT
>JBAXLX010000020.1:0-19581 GCA_037134595.1 Pseudomonadota bacterium | reverse complement strand
CCCATGCCCGCTTGGGCCGTCAGGTTTTTCGAGGTCAGCAGCACCGCCGACACCCCCGCCAGCATGCCCGCAATCGTATAGACCAGCACCTTATGCCGATCGACATTGATCCCCGACATCCGCGCCGCCGCCTCGTTCGAGCCGATGGCATAGGTGTGCTTGCCATACAGCGTGTAGATCATGATGACTTGGAACAGTACGGCCAAGCCCACGAAAACCACGGCAGGGTTTTGCCCCTCCCAGTGCAGAAGGCCGAACGTCAAGTTTCCGAGTAAATCCCCATCTGCCACATTGGCGTAAGCCTCAGTCGGAAAAGACACCGGTTGCCCGTTTGACCACCACCGCGACACCCCGCGTGCTGAGACCATCATGCCCAAAGTGGCAATGAAGGGCGGTATCTTGGTGTAGGCGATGAGCAACCCGTTAATTAGACCGGCAATAACACCGCAGAACATACCGACCAAGATAGGCACGATCACGGGTAGGTCCATCCACTCTGGCCCAAAGACCGCCTTGGGGTTGGGGTTGCCGTTCACCAAAGCCGTTTGTGCAAAGCTCATGGTGATCATGGCGGTGGCCCCGACCAGAGAGCCGGACGACAGGTCAATCCCGCCCAGAATGATCACTTGGGTCACACCCAAAGCGATGATGCCAGTGATGGCCACCTGCAAAATCATAATGTCCAACCGCTGCTGGTTGAACAGGCCGGGTACATTGTCACGCAAGTTGAACAGGAAGCTGGTTCCGTTCAGGCGGTTCAACACCTCAAACACAATCACAATCGCGATCAATGCCGCGAAGATATTCCATTCATTGGCCCGTGCGCGTTTGGATGCGTCGTATTTCAGGCCGCCTAGTCCAGTTGGCTGTGATGTCGGTTTTGACATGACCACCCCTCCCCTGATTTCCCTTATGGATATAGTGCCCGATCTTGGCCGTCAGGCAAGGAAAATGGGGGCGGCTGTTGCGCCGCCCCCACTCTGCATGAGACGCAGATCAGTTTTTCTTGGTGAAATCCGCCACATTGGCCGGGGTTACCAGTTGGAACGGAATGTAGACCTTCTGTTCAACAGCGCCGCCCGAAGCCAACGTCATAGCAGCGTCAAGCGCACCCTTGCCTTGGCCAGCCGCATCTTGGAACACGGTCGCATCCAGATCGCCCGCAGCCATTGCAGCCAATGCGTCTTGAGTGGCGTCAACGCCGCCGACGATCACGGTTGCCATGTCCATGTTGGCAGCCTTCATCGCAAGGATTGCACCGAGCGCCATTTCGTCGTTGTTGGCGATCACAGCATCAAACGCAGTGCCTGTCGACAGCCAGTTGGTCATCAGGGTCTGGGCTTCGTCGCGGTTCCAGTTTGCGGTCTGCTCGTCAATGATGTTGACCTTCACACCGCAATCAGCGCCACCGATCACGTCGTGGATGTCAGCGGTACGCTGAACAGCGGCTTGGTTCGACAGTTCGCCTTCCATCACGTAAACGTTGGCTTCGGTCTTGCCCGCTTCTTTCAGAAGACGGCAGACTTCTTTCGTTTCCAAGGTGCCAGAATCAACTTCGTTGGATGCCACGAAAGCCTGATTGTCGGGCATGGTGTCGACGTTGATCGGCTGACGGTTCACATAGACCAGCGGGATGTTAGCAGCAGCGGCCGCGTCGGAGATCGCTTGGGTTGCCGAGGTGTCAACCGCGTTCACGATGATCGCCGAAACGCCCGATGCGATGAAATTCTTCACTTGGTCGAGTTGCTTGGCAACGTCGTTGCCACCATCCTCGATCTGCACTGTTTGACCTTTTTCTTTTGCGTAGGCGTCAATGCCATTGCGCAGAACGGTCAGAAAGTTGTCGTCAAAGCGCGCCATCGCAACACCGATGTCGCCTGCCATAGCGGTGCTGCCCATAAGGGCCATCACGCCAGCGATAAGATACTTCTTCATGGTCTCTCCTCCACATAAGGGGCCCGGCGCCCCGTTCTCTCCCAACCGGGCCGCCCGCTTGGGGCGGTATTTCATCGCCTAGGCCTCAACGCCTTGGCGAATGAATTCCATCGAGGCTTTCAGGGCCGGGGCCGGATCGGCCAGACCGTGCACCGAAGGCGCAAAAGGTTCGTAAGATATCGCGCCTTGATAGCCCGCCGCCCGCAGCGCGCGAATTTGCGCCACATTGCCCAGCACGTCATCCGCCCCCACCAGCATGCGGTGCGGGTCGCGCATATCGTCGAGATAAATCGCATCATTCACACCGGAAACGTGAACGATTCCCGTCAGTTCCGGATAGATCGGCCCAAAGCCCGCCAGCGCGTGGTGGAAGGTGTCGTGCACCATGAAATAGGTGCCCACCCCGCCCACGGCGTGGATCACCTCGGCCAGAACATCCTTGTAGCGCAGCGAGCAGACACCAAAGCCCAAGGGTTCGACCATGGCCTTAAGCCCATGCGCTTTGAGCATCGGCAAGAGCGCACGCAGGGCGGTTTCGGTGACCTTGAAGCTGTCCTTGCGGTCGGTGGCCACCCCGTCGTTGCGCGGAATAAGGCTGACCGATTCCGCCCCCGCGGCTACGGCGATGTTCATCAAAGCCTCGGCCTCGGCCTGCTTGGTTTCGGACCAATCGTTGAACATCTTCACCTCGGCCAGTGCCAAAAAGCGCAGGCCACGGGCAGCGACGGCGGCTTTGACCTCGGCGGGGTCAGCGCCGCCAAACAGCGGGGCAGTCAGGTCGTTGCGAAATTCAACGCCCACACAGCCAAGACCCTTGGCCAAGTCTAAAAAGGTCTGCCAAGCCATGTTCGGGGCGGTCATGTGGTTCAGGGCAAAGGGCAGCATAGGGCGTGATTCTCCGAAGGTTTGGGCGATTTTGCCCCGTGTTGATGGAATTCATATTCCATTTTTGGGGATTATCAACAGAAAATTCTAAAAACAGAACAGGCGTTCCAAGCCCAACCCGCATCGCGCGGCTTCTGGCTTCGCGCGCGACGCACACGCGAGGCGGCATTTTTTCGCCAAAAGGGCAGGGATACTGCCCCAATAACGCCTCAAACTGATTCGCCCACATGTAGATCGGGCGGCAGGTACAGCGCCACATGGTCCATCTGGGAGGGACCAAGGGCGGCGCGGGTCATTTCAGCGATCAGGGCGCGGCAGAGCTTTTCCAGGGGCGTGTCGATCACCATCGTGGCCACCCCTGTGGCCAAGGCCGCACGGCTTTCGGGCGTAAAGGCCGATACGATCAGCGCCACATCGCGGCGTTTGGCTTCGCGCAGGGCGGCAATCGCCCCCTCCATCCCGCCGCCCGCCACGTAGATACCGCGCAAGGTGGCGTGGCGGGCAAGCAAGGCTTGGGTCGCTTCATAGGTCAGTTGGCGGGTTTCCAGGTTGATCTGGGCTTCCAGCACCTCGAACTGCGGGGCCGTTTCGCGCAGATAGGCGCGAAAGCCGGTTTCGCGCAGGTCGTGGCCGTGCCAGCGGTGGCCGCCGACAAAAATCGCCAATTTCCCCGGTGCTTTGGCCGCCAAAGCCATCATCCACCCCGCCGTGCGCCCGTGTTTGAGGTTATCCAACCCCAGATACCCCGTGCGGACCCCTTCGGCGAATTCCGACAGCAAGGCGAAGACATGCATGCCCGTGGCGCGCAGATGCTGAACGGCTTCGGTCACTTCAGGATGGTTCACCGCCGTTGCCGCCAGCACATCGCAGCGCCCCTCCATCGAGCGTAAGCGCCGCGCCATTTCCGACGGCGCTTGGCCCGAGGCGAATTCCAAGACCAGTTGGCCGCGCACGCCCTTGGCATCGGCCACAGCGCGGTGCAGTTCTTCGGCGAAGGCTTTGTAGAAATCTTGGCCTTGTTTGTGCAAAGCCACGCCAAAGCGCAGCGCAGGCAGGTTGGCATTCGCCCCCGCCAAGCGCAAAGCGGCAGGGTGGCCCAACTGGCGCGCGGCCTCGGCGATGCGCGCCACCGTGTCAGCGCGCACCTTTTGCCGCCCGTTCAAGGCGCGGTCGACGGTGGCCACCGACACGCCAGCGGCCTTGGCGAGGTCTTGAAATCCCAGTCGCTGCGCCATGATGTTTTCTCGTCATTGCAAGATCATTCTTTGACGATATCTGACGAAAGCCCAAAGGTCCATCGTTGCGTGGCGCGGCCATTTGCCCCTTAATGCTGCCAACTGGGCCAAGGTGGTTGAGGAAAGTCATGACCAAACGGGATTACAGCCTGCTGGGGCCAGATGGCCAACGCGCCGTCGACATCGGGCTTGCCGCTGCCGAATGGTATCACACCGACGTACCGCGCAAGGTGATGAAAGAGCTGATGCAACGCTCTGACCAACCCGCCATCCGCGACACGGTGATTTTGTATGGCTGCATGGTTGCCTTTGCCGCCATGGGCATCGCCCTTTGGCCCAGCCTGTGGTCGATCCCGTTCTGGCTGGCTTACGGGGTGCTGTACGGGTCAGCATCCGACTCGCGCTGGCATGAGGCGGGGCATGGCACGGCCTTCAAAACGCCGTGGATGAACACCGCCGTCTATGAAATCGCAAGCTTCATGATCATGCGCAATTCGGCCACATGGCGGTGGAGCCATGCGCGCCACCACACCGACACCTACATCGTCGGCCGCGACCCCGAGATTGCCATCATGCGCCCGCCCGCCTTTGCCCGCCTGCTTTTGGCCTTTGTTGGCGTGCCCGATGTCATCGCCTTTTTCCCGCGCTTGGTCTACAACGCCTTTATCGGCGTGCATCCGACCGAGAAGACCTATGTGCCGCAAAGCGAGTGGCCCAAGGTGGTGCGCGTGGCGCGGATATCCTTGGCGATTTATGCCGCGACCTTGGCGCTGGCGATCTGGATGCACTCGATCCTGCCGCTGATGGTGATCGGCTTGCCGCGCATGTACGGCGCTTGGCACCATGTGATGACGGGATTGTTGCAACACGGCGGCTTGGCCGACAATGTGATTGACCACCGGCTGAACAGCCGCACGGTCTATATGAATCCGATCTCGCGGTTCATCTATTGGAACATGAACTACCACGTCGAACACCACATGTTCCCCATGGTGCCCTATCACGCCCTGCCCGCTTTGCATGCGGCGATCAAACACGATCTGCCGCGCCCGAACACCTCGATTGGCGCGGCTTTTGGGGAAATGTGGCCCGCGTTACGGCGACAATTTGCTTATGAGGACTATTTCCTCAAGCGCGACCTGCCGGTGACGGCTAAACCCTACCGCATGGATTTCCACGAAGGCGCGCTGGGTCAGACCGCCGCTGAATGAACGAAGGACACTTATATGCCTTGGATTGACGCCTGCGCCACGTCCGATATCGACGCCGAAGACCTGATCCGCTTTGACCATGCGGGGGCGACCTATGCGATCTACCATTCGCCAGATGGCAAGTTTTACGCAACGGCGGGAAAATGCACGCATGAGAACGTGCATCTGGCCGACGGCTTGGTGATGGATCACCTGATCGAATGCCCCAAGCACAACGGCCAGTTTGACTACCGCACAGGCGAGGCCAAGCGCGCCCCCGTTTGCATCAACCTCAAAACCTTCAAAACCAAGGTCGAAGGCGCGCGCGTCTTTATAGAGGTGTGAGAATGGCCAAACGCCCCACTGTTGCCGACCTGATGGCCCATCGCGGCCGCCATCAATATGCCATGCTGCGCGTGGAAACGCTGGACGAGGCGGCAGCCGCCGCCGCCGCAGGCGTCGAGCTATTCTCGATCCCCCCCGCCATGATCCACGACCGCCGCTTTCGCGAGGTTGCCCCCCATGCCTTCGCCTTCCCCGGTGACAATTTCTACGAAATCGGCGGCACGGAGGATTTTCTGCGCTGGGCTTTGCCGCTGTATAAGGCGGGGGCGGATGGGGTCTATTGTTCCGGCTCGCTCAAAACCGTGCGCGAACTGGCGGACCATGCCATTCCGGTCTGCGGCCATGTCGGCTTGATCCCGTCCAAGGCAACATGGACGGGCGGGTTCAAAGCCGTGGGCAAAACGCTGGATAGCGCCAAGCGCGTCTGGGACCAATGCGTGGCTTTAGCCGATGCCGGGGCCTTTGCCGTCGAGATTGAAGTGGTGCCCCATTCCATCACCCAAGCCATTGCCGAGCATACCGACCTGTTCCTGATTTCGATGGGCGCAGGCGCTGGTGGCCATGCGCAATATCTGTTCACCGATGACGTGCTGGGCCAAAACACCGGCCACGTCCCGCGCCATGCCAAAGTCTACGCCAATTTCGCCGCCGAACACGCCCGCCTGCAAGCCCTGCGGATCGAGGCGATGACGCGCTTTGCCCAAGATGTGCATTCGGGGGCCTATCCCGCGCCGCAATATCTGGTCGATTCAGACGCCGATGTCGTCGCGTCATTCCGAGACTGGCTGGGCGAGCAGACCCGCTAATTCTGGCGGCAGAGCGGCGCGAAGCCTGCGCTACTCTGCCTGCCGCAGCACCGCCGCCGGACGCGCCGACAAGGGCGCCCATGCAAAGACCACGCCTGCCGCCAAAGTGGCGAGCATGCCGCCCAAAACCACCGACAGGGCCGACCAAATCTCGAACCGATAGGGCAAGTCCATCACCAACCGCAGCGTGGCCCACCCGCCCAAGGCCCCTGCCCCCATCGCGACCGCCCCCGCAGCCCCGCCCATCAAGGCCGAGCGCAGCGCAAAGCTGGCCAAGACCCGCCCCCGTGTGGCCCCCAAAACCCGCAAAATCGCAGCCTCGCGCATCCGTGCGGGCACGCCTGCTGCAGCCCCACCCACCAGCACGACCAACCCTGTGACCAGCACAGCCCCTGCGGCCAGAACCGTGGCGGTGGCGATGGCCGACAAAGCCTCGACCGCGCGGCCGATGGCTTCTTTCATCGCAATGGCTGTGATGTTGGGGAAGGTGTCAGAGGCTTGGCGCAAGATATCCGCCTCAGCCTCAGGCGCGGCATAGACGGTCGCGATAGAGCTGTGCGGAGCCCCTGCCACCGCTGCGGGATTGATCGCCATGATAAACCCCATCCCCGCGCCGGAGAAGTCGACCTTGCGAAACGAGGTGATCGTGGCGGCCATATCGCGGCCCAAGATATTGACGGTCAGCTGATCGCCCAGCTTCAGGTGCATCTCGGCCGCTTCGGTCGCCGCAAAGGAAATCTGCGCGGGGCCTTTGTAATCCTTGGGCCACCAAGCGCCTTCGGTCACCGTGGTGCCCTCAGGCGGAGTATCGGAAAAGGTGATCCCGCGATCCCCCGTTACCACCCAATGATCCCCCACCACATCGCGCGCCTTGCGCCCGTTGATCTGTGTTACAATGCCGCGCAGCATCGGGGCGGTTTGCACTTGGGTGACGGCGGGGTTGCTTGTCATAAGGGTCTCAAACGGGGCAAGTTGGGCGTCTTGGATATCCATAAAGAAAAAGCTTGGCGCTTTGGCGGGCAGGTCGCGGGCGATGGCGGCGCGGAAATTGGCGTCGATCTGGCCGACCACGGCCAGAACCGACAGGCCAAGCCCCAACGACAGGATAACCGCCTGCACCTCTGACCTTGGCCCGCCCATCGCGGCCAACGCCCAACGCAAAGCAGGGCGGCCGTTCACAAAGCCCAAACGCGCTGACGCGCGTGCCAGATGTTTAACCCCAAGCCCCGCCGCAGCCAAGACCGCCAAAGCCGCAAAAACCCCGCCCAAAGTGCCCAAGGCCAAACTGGCATTGCCGGAAAACCAAACCGCGCCGCCGACAAACAGCGCCAAAAGGGCCGCCATCCAAGCCAGATGCGCGGGCTTGGGCCAGACCCGCTCTGCCGTGCCCCTATATAAAGATGTCACGCGCTGGCGCACCGCTTGGGCCAAGGGCCACAGCGCAAACAGCAGCCCGCTGACCATGCCGTAAAACGCCGCCTGCACCAGCGGGGCCGGATACAGCCCAAACGCCACCGGAAAGGGCATCAGCTTGGCCAAAAGCGGTGCCCCCGCGATCAACCCGCCTGCCCCCAAAACCAACCCTAATCCCACACCCACAGCGCAAATCACCGCGATCTGGAGCAGATAGACGCGCAGCACCAAGGCCCCCTCAGCCCCCAGCACCTTCAGCGTGGCAATCGTGCCCACCCGCGCCGCCATAAACGCCCGCACGGCTGAGGCTACGCCCACCCCGCCGACAGCCAGCCCCGCAAGGCCGATCAAGATCAGAAAAGACCCCAAGCGGTCGACAAACTTTTCCACCCCGCGCGCGGCATGGCGCTTGTCGGACCACGTCATGCCCTTGTCGCGAAAGGCCGTTTCAGCCGCCTTTTGCAGCCCATCCAGATCAGCGCCCGCGGCCAAGATCAGGCGGTAATCGGTTTCATACAGCGTGCCGGGTGCGATCAGCCCCGATTGCGCTAAATCCACCGTGCGCACCAAGGTCCGCGGCCCAAGGCTAAAGCCAGCCGTGGCGCTGTCAGGCTCTGCCAGCAGCACAGCGCCCAAGCGGAAGGTCTGGGTGCCAAGTTTAAACGTATCACCGACCTTTAACCCCAGCCTGTCAGCAAGGATCTTTTCCATCACCCCGCCCGGCACCCCGCCCTGCGGTGCAAAAGCCTGTGCCAAGGTGCCCGCCTGCAACCCCACCGCGCCAACCAAGGGCCAAGCATCATCCACCGCCTTGACCTGTGTTAAGGCGCGGTCTTCCCCCGCCACGGCGAGCGAGCGGAAATCGACAATCTCTGACACGCGCAGAGCGTGGCCCTGCATCCACGCCTTTTCCTCATCAGACGCGAAGCGATAGGTGAAATGCATCTGCGCATCGCCGCCCAAAAGCACCCCACCTTGATCTGCCAAGCCGCCCTGAATCGCCGCGCGCAGCAAGCCCACGGCGGCAATCGCCCCAACGCCCAGCGCAAGGCACAAGATCAGCACGCGAAATCCCGCCAAACCGCCGCGCAACTCGCGCCGCGCCAAGCGCCATGCCAAGGCCCACATCATACCAAAAGCCCATCGGCCAGCTTCAACACCCGATCACAGCGCGCAGCCAGTTCCGGCGCATGGGTTACCATCACCAAAGTCGCCCCATGCGCGTCGCGCAGATCAAACAGCAAATCCATGATCGCCGCGCCATTGGCGGCATCCAGATTGCCCGTCGGCTCGTCGGCCAGCAACAGCTTGGGCCGGCTGACCGAAGCGCGGGCAAGCGCCACCCTTTGCTGCTCGCCCCCCGACAACTGGCTGGGATAGTGACCGGCCCGCGCCCCAAGGCCCACACGGCCCAGTTCGGTGCGCGCGCGCGCAAAGGCATCCGCCGCTCCGGCGATTTCCAAGGGGACGGCGACATTTTCTAACGCGGTTAATGTCGGAATCAGGTGGAAGCTTTGGAAAACCACGCCCATATTGCCGCGGCGGAACCGTGCCAAAGCGTCCTCGTCCAGACGGGTCAGATCTTGACCAAGGGCGCTGACACGCCCGCCTGTGGCCCGTTCCAATCCGGCCATCACCATAAGGAGCGAGGATTTGCCCGACCCAGACGGCCCGATCAAGGCAAGGCTTTCCCCGGCCGCCACGGCCAAGGATATGCCGCGCAAAATATCCACGGCTCCGGCATTGCCGTTCAGCCGCAGGTGGACATCTTGCAAATCTAACACAGCCGCCATGACACCCACCTTTGCCCGTTTCCTCTCATATGGGCTGATCCGCGCTGTGCGCAATGTCACGATCGCGTTATTGCTGGCCAGCCCTGCTGCGGCGACCACGATTGCGGCTTTGGGCGACAGTTTGACGCAAGGCTACGGGCTTTTGCCCGAAGAGGGCTTTGTGCCGCAGTTGCAGGCTTGGCTGGCAGCCCAAGGCCAAAGCGTCACCGTGCAAAACGCGGGCGTGTCGGGCGACACCTCGGCCGATGGATTGGCGCGGCTGGATTGGACCCTTGCACCCGAGGTGCAGGGCCTGATCGTCACGCTTGGCGCTAACGATATGCTGCGCGGGATCGACCCCGCCCAGACCCGCACCAATCTGGACGCTCTTTTGCAAGGGGCCAAGGCCAAGAACATTCCGGTGCTGCTGGTTGGCATTCAGGCCGCGGGCAACTATGGCCCAGACTATAAGGCGCAGTTCGATGCGATCTATCCCGACCTTGCCGCCCAATATCATGTGCTGCTCGCCCCGGGCTTTTTTGCCCCCCTTGTGGCCAAAGCCCCCGACCCCGCCGCGCTGACCCAATACCTGCAACCCGACGGATTGCATCCCAATGCCCAAGGGGTGCAGATGATCGTCGCGGGCATTGGCCCCTTTGTGCTGGATTTGCTAAAGGAAATCCCATGACCCTGCTTGATGACCTGCGCACACTCTTGGGCACCGCTCATGTGCTGACCGGCCCCGACCTTGCCAAATACACTGGCGATTGGAGCGGGCATTACCACCCCAACCCGCTCGCCGTCGCCCGCCCCGCCAATACGGCAGAGGTGGCAGCGGTGCTGCAATGTGCGGCCAAGCACAAGACGCCCGTGGTCCCCGTGTCCGGCCTGACCGGCCTTGTGGGCGGGGCCATGACCAACGGCGGCTTGATGCTGTCGGTCGAACGGTTGAACAAAATCCGCGAGATCCGCCCATCTACCCGCATCGCGATTGTCGAGGCGGGGGTGGTGCTGCAATCGCTGCATGACGCAGCCGAGGCGCAAGGCCTGTACTTCCCCCTGTGGTTTGGCGCGCGCGGGTCGGCGATGATCGGCGGGGTTTTGTCAACCAATGCGGGCGGGTCCAACGTGGTGCGCTACGGGTCCACCCGCGCGCTGTGCTTGGGGCTAGAGGTGGTTCTGCCCGATGGGCGCATCTTGAACCTGATGTCCGAACTGCACAAAAACAATTCGGGCTACGATCTGCGGCAAATGTTCATCGGGGCCGAAGGCACGTTGGGGGTGATCACCGCCGCCGTGATGAAACTGGTGCCGCGCCCCAAGGCCTATGCCACGGCAACGCTGGCCGCGCGCAGCCTGCCCGACGCGCTAGACCTGCTCAACCGCTTGCAAGAGGCTTCAGGCGGCGCGGTCGAGGCGTTTGAATATATGCCCGCAAGCTATATGCAGCGCCTGTCGGAATGCCGCCCCGACATTCGCCTGCCGTTTGACCGGCGGTATGAGACCAACATTCTGGTCGAAATCGCCGCCACCGCCCCCAAAGACTACACGCCCAAGGCCGACGGCACCGTGCCGGTGGTGGCCCTGCTGGAAGACACCCTTGCGACGCTGATCGAAACCGGCGCTGTCTTGGATGCCGAGATCGCCCAGAACGACGCCCAGCGCCTTGCCATGTGGAAACGCCGCGAGCTGGCGGCAGAGATCACCATCGACCGCCAGCCCACGATCGACACCGACATCGCTTTGCCCCTGCATCTGGTGCCGGACTTCTTCACCCGCTTTGACGCCCGCCTGCCGTCCTTGGATGCGGGGGCCGACACGATCAGCGTGGCACATCTGGGCGACGGCAATGTGCACTTCACCGTCTACCCCACCCGCGACGACCCCGCGCTGTATGATGCGGTGGTGGAAGCGGTCGAGGATATCGTGGCCGATCTGGGCGGCAGCTTTAGCGCCGAACATGGGGTGGGGCTTTCCAAGCTCAACAGCATGGCACGGCGCAAAGACCCCGTCGCACTGGATGTGATGCGTGCGGTCAAGGCAGCCCTGGATCCAGCGGGGCTGATGAACCCGGGCAAGGTTATTCCGGCGAAAGGCTAAAGCTGCCGCCCGCCCCAAGCCCGATTTTTCGGCGAAAAATCGCGTTGCGCCAAGAGGTCAGCGGGAACGTGCGTTCATCGCACGTGGCTCGGACTTTTCGCGCCAAAGCCGGACGATAAAATTTGGGTCCAAAGCGACCATCGGACCCGTTGCCCGATTTTTCGCCGAAAAATCGACTTGCGCCTACTTGTAGGCGGACGGGAGCATCAACAGAACCTGCCCCCCCTAAACGCGCGGCACTGCCCCTGATCAGCCGGGGCTAACCTGACCCGTTATTTCCCCGTCCAAACCGGATCGCGCTTCTCGGCAAAGGCGCGTGCGCCCTCTAGCTGATCCTCGCTGGAATAAAGCTTGTCCACCGTCACAAGCTGGCGCTTGGTCACGCGGTTGAGCGCGTCTTGGAAGCGCAACGCCTCGGCCTCGCGCACCACTTCCTTGATCGCGGCATAGACCAGCGGCGGGCCGGATTCCAGCAGGCGGGCCAGATCCCAAGCCTTGCCCAGCAGCGTGGCGGGGGTGCAAATCTCTTTCACGATCCCCCAGCGCAGCGCCTCTTGCGCGTCAAACCAGCGGCCTGTCAGAAGCAGGTCCATCGCCACATGATAGGGAATGCGCTTGGGCAGTTTGATCGAGGCCGCATCCGCCACCGTGCCCGACCGGATTTCTGGCAAGGCAAAGGTGGCCGTATCGCTGCACAAGATCAAATCCGCCGACAGGGCCAGTTCCAGCCCCCCGCCGCAGCAAATGCCATTCACCGCCGCAATCACCGGCTTGTTGAGGTTGGGCAGTTCCTGCAAGCCGCCAAACCCGCCCACGCCGTAATCGCCGTCCACCGCATCGCCGCCTGCGGCAGCTTTCAGGTCCCAACCGGGGCAAAAGAATTTCTCACCCTCGGCCCGCAGGATGCACACGCGCAGGCTATCATCATCGCGAAAGGCGCGAAAGGTCAGGCCCATCAGGCGGCTGGTGGCCAGATCAATGGCATTGGCCTTGGGGCGGTCAAGCGTGACTTCAAGGATTGCGCCTTCGCGGCGGGTCTTGATCGGGCCTTGGGTGGACATGTCCATGTCAAACTCTCCGGATAAGGGCATCGACGGCCACGGCACCCTTTTGGCGCACGAGAACCGGATTGATTTCAATTTCTTCAAGGCTGGCATCTGCGGCCATCACAGCGCCAAGCTGCACCGCCAGATCGGCCAAAGCGTGCATATCCGCCTTGGGCCGACCGCGGTAGCCATCCAGCAAGGGCCAAAGCCGCAGGCGGCGCAGGGCGTCAAGGATCTGGTCGGGCGAGGCGGGCAAGACCAGCGTGACAGTATCGGCCAAAACCTCGGCCGTCACGCCGCCCATGCCCAAGGTCAGCGTCACGCCATAGATCGGGTCACGCTGCAGGCCGACCAGAATCTCGGCCACAGCGCCGGTGACCATCTCTTCCACCAGATAGCCGGTGGCTCCGACCATTTCGGCCTGTCCCTCTAGGGTGCTCAAGCCTAACCGCACCGCTCCCGCCTCGGTCTTATGGGCAAAGCCCAGACCCTTGAGCGCATAGGGTGCCGCCAATCCATTGGCGGCAGCCGTCACACCTGCCAAGGTGGGCGCCGTGACAGATTTGGGCACCGCAATGCCACAAGAAGCCAGCAAGGCCTTGCCCTCAGCCTCGCTCAACAGCCGCGTTTCGCGCGGCGCATGGGCAGGCAAAGGCCGCCAACCCGCCGCCCCCGCCGGACTCTGCGCGGCTTTGATCGCGGCCAAGGCCGTCTCAAGCCCCATCAAAACGCACACGCCTTGCGATAAAAGCTGGGCGGCATAGGCTTCGTCAAAGTTCTCAGGCATCGAAGCAACGGGAAAGGCGGGCTTGCCCGTCTGGGCCTGCGCGGCCACGATCGCGTCAAAGGCGGGCTGATAGCCCGATGGATCACAGCGGTCGTTGCGCGGCATGTCGATGATATAGATGCCCGCATCATAGCCCGACAGCATGGTGGTAAAGACATCCGTGGTGCGCGGCCCATCGCCCCAGATGAAGGTGTGGTAATCCAGCGGGTTGGCAATGGCCACGATCGGGCCCAAAATCTCGCCCAGCCGGTCGCGGATCGGTGCGGGGACGGGTGGAAAGTCGATGCCAAAGGGCTCGGCCAAATCCGCCACCAACCCCGCCTCGCCGCCCGAACACGACAGCGAGCAGATCCGCCGCCCCAACCCCGTGCCATGCACATGGAAGATCTTCAGCGTCTCGATCAGTTCTGACGGCGAGTTCACTTCCGCCACACCAATCTGGCGCAAGAAGGCGCTCGACGCCGCCCCGCCCCCGGCCAGCGAGGCGGTATGCGAGGCCGCAGCCTTCTGCGACAGGTCGGTCTTGCCAGACTTGATCAGGGCAATCCCCTTGCCCAAAGCGCGCGCCTTCTCGGCCAAGGCGGCAAAGGCTGCGGCATCGTCGATGCCTTCGACATAAAGCCCAAGGGCTGTCACGCGCGGATCGTCCAGCACAGCACCCGCAAGTTCGGCCAAGCCAACCACCGCGGCATTGCCCAGACAGGCCACATAAGCCACCGGCAGACCACGCTTTTGCATGCCCAGATTGATGACGATGTTGGACGACTGGCTGACCAAAGCCACGCCAGAGCTGACCGGAACCCCGCCGTGCTGATCAGGCCACAGCAAAGCCCCATCAAGGTAATTGATCACCCCGTAACAATTCGGCCCCAAAATCGGCATATCCCCCGCAGCCGCCACCAATTTGGCCTGCAAGTCCGGCTCGCCTGCCTCGGTCCACCCACTGGCAAAACAAATCGCCCCCCCGGCCCCCATGGCCGAAAGCTGCGCCACCACATCAATCGTGGCAAAACGGTTCACACCGATAAACGTCGCATCCGGCACGCCGGGCAAATCGGCGAGCGAGGCATAGGCCTTCAACCCGCCGATCTCACCCTTTGTCGGGTGCACGGGCCAAACCTGCCCGCCAAAACCCATCTTGCGGCATTGCGCGATCACGTTCAAAGCCCAGCCTGCGCCCAAAACGGCGATAGATTTGGGCCGCATCAAGCGGTCAAGACGGCTCATGCCAAAACCTCGTAACCCTGCCCCAAGCCGGGGGCCTTCTGCCCCCGGACCCCCGAGGATATTTGGGCAAGTATGAAAGGGGAAGGAAGCGCCAAAGCCCTAAATTGGGGGACTTTCGCCTGATCCAAAGTCTTCATCTGATGACCTTTCATACTTGCCTAAATATCCCGGGGGGTCGGGGGGGCAGCGCCCCCCGATTTTTCGCAGAAAAATCGTTATGCGCCCAGCGGGCGAAGCAATTCGCGGCTGATGATATGGCGCTGGATTTCCGAAGTGCCTTCCCAGATCCGTTCAACCCTTGCATCCCGCCAGATGCGTTCAAGGGGCAGTTCCTCCATCAGACCCATGCCGCCGTGGATCTGGATGGCTTCATCGGCAATCATGGCCAGCACTTCGGTGGCTTTCAGCTTGGCCATCGACATATCCGCCTCCGACACCGTGCCTTGATCGTATTTCCACGCAGCTTCGCGGGTCAGAAGTTCGGCGGCTTTCAGTTCCATCGCCATATCGGCGAGTTTAAAGCTGATCCCTTGGAACTTGCCGATCTGCTGGCCAAACTGCTTGCGCTCGGCGGCATAGGATAGCGCATGGCCCATAGCGCGTTCCGCCCGCCCAAGGCAGGTCGAGGCGACTTGCAGGCGCGTGGCGCCCAGCCAGGAATTGGCGACTTCGAACCCCTTATGCACTTCGCCCAAGATCTGGCGCTTGTTCAGGCGGCAATCGTCAAATTCCAGCACGGCATTGGTATAGCCACGGTGCGAGACGTTGCGGTAGCCGTCGCGCACGGTAAAGCCCTTGGTGCCCTTATCGACAAAAAACGCCGTGATCTTTTTTTTCGGCCCGCGCGGAGTGTCTTCTTCGCCCGTGGCCACAAAGACAATCGCAAAGCCTGCCAGATCGGCATGGCTGATAAAATGCTTGGTGCCGTTCAGCACCCAGTCATCCCCGTCAGGCCGCGCCGTGGCCTTCATGCCGCGCAGGTCTGATCCGGCGGCGGGTTCGGTCATGGCCAGACAATCCCACGTCTCACCGCGAATGCACGGCATCAGATATTGTTCGCGCTGCTCGGCATTGCCCGCCAGCAGGATATTCGAGGGCCGCGCCACGCAGGTCCAGTGCAGCGCATAATTGGCCCGTCCCAGTTCCTTTTCATACAAAAGCCAAGACAGCGTATCCAACCCTGCCCCGCCCACTTCGGCAGGCATATTGGCCGCATACAGGCCTGCGGCGATGGCCTTGGCCTGCACCTCGCGGATCACCTCTAGCGGCAGATGGCCCGAGCGTTCGACGGCGGCTTCATGCGGATAAAGCTCGTTTTCCACAAAGGCGCGGGTGGTGTCGACGATCATCTGCTGTTCTTGGGTCAGGCCGAAATCCATGGCGTGCAACACTTTCCGCTGGTTATTGGGGGTCTACGTTATAGGTCATGCCATCGACGGCCAGCGCTTGGCCCGAGACCATCTTGGCCGCGTCTGAGGCCAAAAACAGCGCCATATCCGCGACATCTTGCGGATCGGTCAGGCGTTTAAGTGCTGTGCCCGCCGCATAGCCTGCGCGCACCGTATCGGGGTGCAGGCCCTTGGCTTGGGCCTCGGCGTCAATCACCGCGTCAATGCGCGGCCCGTTGACCGACCCCGGGCAGATCGCATTGGCGCGGATGCCGTAGGGGCCAAGCTCCATCGCGACGGTCTTCATCAAACCGATAATACCCCATTTCGCCGCGACATAGGGCGCACGGTAGGGCGTGCCGTACAGGCCCGAGGTCGAGGAGGTGAAAATCATCACCCCCTTTTTGGCTGGTTTCATCAGCCGCGCAGCGTATTTCGCCGCCAGCATCGCCCCGTCAAGGTTCACACCCAAACATTGGTGCCAGCCTTCCAGCGGCATGTCTTCGATGGCCGCTGTTGGACCCTTGATCCCGGCATTGGCACACAGCACATCCAGCCCGCCCCAAGCTTGGGCAATGTCGGCAAACAAGGCCTCCATCCCCATCTCTTGGCCGGCATCGACATGGCTGCCCCTGATCCCTGCGGGCAGGGCGGCGATCTTGGCGGCATCGACATCGCTCACCCAGACCCTGTCGCCTGCCGCCTGAAAGGCTTTGGCCATCACCAAGCCAATGCCATTGGCCCCCGCCGTGATCAGGACGGTTTTCATTTCTTCTGACCCACCGCACGGCCTGCACCGTCCGGCAAGGGCAAGGCGGCATGGGCCTCAGCGATAGCGCTCAACTTGGCCCAAATCTCGGCCGAGGCGGGGACGGTCTTGCCTTCGTTCGTATCGACATGCAGGCAAAGCTGTTCCACCGTGGCCACAACCTCGTCGCCCTTCATGATGCGCACGAACGAGCGGAAGCGCTTTTCATCCGCCGACAGGATTTGCAGCGTGCCGGTCAACCGGTCGCCCAGTTTCGCCTCGCCCAGATGGCGAATGTGGGTTTCGGCGGAGTAATACGAATGCCCGCCCGCCACATACTCCATCCCCGCGCCGATCAGCCGCAAGAAAGCGTCGACCGTTTCGGAATTGGCAAAGTAATAGCGGCTTTCGGTCATATGGCCGTTATAGTCGATCCAGCCGGGCAGAACCTGCATCTGCGCCATAACCAAGGGCGCGCCATTGGGCCTATCTTCGCTGGCATGAAAGGCCGCCGCACGGGCCGCATCATGGGCCAGCAGCACTTTGCCCGCCCCCCAGTTGCGCTCTTTTAAAGCGCGCAGGAAGCCGATCAGGTTCTGGTCGCGAATCCGCTCCAGCTCGCGGATGCCGTAGGCGCCGGATTGGGCGTCAGACTGGGTGGCGACCAGATCGACCAAGGCGTCGTTAAACTCTGGCACGTCCATCAGCTTGGTCCATGGCCATTTCAGCGCGGGGCCGAACTGGGCCATAAAGTGGCGCATCCCCGCCTCGCCCCCCGCCACGCGGTAGGTTTCAAACAGGCCCATCTGGCCCCAGCGCAGGCCAAAGCCCATGCGGATGGCATCGTCGATTTCTGACGTGGTGGCGACCCCGTCGACCAGCATCCACAGCGCCTCGCGCCAGACAGCCTCAAGGAAGCGGTTGCCGATAAAGGCGTCGATTTCCTTTTTCAGAACCAGCGGGAACATCCCGATGTCCTTCATGATCTGCACGGTTTTTGCGACCACCTCGGGCGGGTTCTTGGGGCTGCCCGAGACTTCTGACAGGGGCAAAAGATAAACCGGATTGAACGGGTGGGCGACGATGATGTTGTGCGGCGCAGGCGAGCCGTCTTGCAGATCAGACGCCTTGAAGCCCGAGGTAGACGAGCCGATCAGCACCCCCGGATTGGCTTGCTGCAACTGGGCATAGACTTTTTTCTTCAGGTCAATCCGTTCTGACACGGATTCCTGCACATATTCCGCGCCGTCCACCGCTTCGCCGATCGTGCCGTGAAAGGTCAGCTTGCCTTCGGGCGGCATGGGCACATCCGACAGGGCGGGCAAGGCCAGACGCGCGTTGGATAGAACGGCGTTGATCTTGCGCTCGGCCTGCGGATCGGGGTCAAACACGCCCACATCCCAGCCGTTGAGTAAAAACCGCGCCGCCCAGCCGCCGCCGATAACGCCGCCGCCAATGATCGCTGCTTTTCTGGTCATGTCACTTCCCCATCGGTGCGCGTTTTTCCAGCTTCAGCTTGGCGCGCACTTCGGCGGGTGTGATCACCCGTGCGCCAAGGTTGGAAATGATGCTGACAGCACGTTCGACCAGTTGGGCGTTGGTGGCCAAAACGCCCTTATCCAGCCACAGGTTATCTTCCAAGCCCACGCGCACATTGCCCCCCGCAAGGACGGATGCTGCCACATAGGGCATCTGGTTGCGGCCAATGGCAAAGGCGCTCCAGAACCAATCAGCGGGCACATTGTTCACCATGGCCATGAAGGTGTTGAGATCATCCGGCGCGCCCCATGGCACGCCCATGCACAGTTGCACCAAGGTCGGTGCCGGGATCACGCCCTCTTTCGCCAGTTCCTTGGCCAGCCACAGATGGCCGGTATCAAAGGCTTCAATCTCGATACGCACGCCCGCCGCCGTCATCCGCCGCGCCATATCGCGCCCCCGGCCGGGGGTGTTGACCATGACGTAATCGGCTTCGTTAAAGTTCATCGTGCCGCAGTCCAGCGTGCAAATCTCGGGACGGCAGTCGACCACATGGGCCACACGTTCGGTCGCCCCCGCCATGTCAGACCGCGGGCCCATCTGGTGCATGGATTCCGAGTTTTCAAAGTAGATGTCGCCGCCCATGCCTGCGGTCAGGTTCAGCACCACATCGGTGCCCGAATCGCGGATGCGTTCGGTGACTTCGCGGTACAGCTTGCCATCGCGGCTGGGTTTGCCGGTTTCAGGGTCGCGCACATGGCAATGCACCACCGCCGCCCCCGCCTTGGCCGCATCAATCGCCGAGGCTGCGATTTGCGCCGGGCTGCGCGGCACATGGGGGCTGCGGTCTTGGGTGCCGCCCGATCCGGTCACGGCACAGGTGATGAAAACTTCGCGGTTCATGGCTAGCGGCATGGCGTCCTCCGGTTTGATTGGGGTTAGCATAGCGCGCTTGTCACGGCGCGCTTGACGATTTACGAAATCTGTATGACGAAAAACGCACAAATCTTTGCGCCCTCGCCGCAGGTCTTGACCTTGGCGCTGCTGGTTCTGCCGCAATCCTCGATCCTCGAGGTCGCCTCGACCCTTGATCCGATGCGCTCGGCCAACCGGCATCTGGGGCACGAGGCGTATCGGTGGCGCGTGGTGTCGCCTGACGGGCGGGCGGTGCCGCTCACCTGCGGGATCGAGCTGCCCTCCTCCGGCCCCCTTGCGGCGGCAGAGG
>JBAXLX010000019.1:0-19768 GCA_037134595.1 Pseudomonadota bacterium | reverse complement strand
GGGCTATGATAGACTTTGTGGGGCGCGAGGCAGAGGCCCTCATGGACTGGTCCGGCCTGACCGCCGCCTTTGAGGTGGGGCATCTGTTGCCCAAGGCCGAGATCGCCGACCTGTTCTTATACCGCGACCGTGATGTGATGCTGGACCGCGCCGCTTGGATTACGGGGCTTGGGGCCTTGGTCAAAGTGGCCACCGTGGTGCCGGGGAATGGGGCGCGGGGGTTGCCTGCGGTCAATGGCGTCGTGACTTTGTTTGACGATGTCACAGGTGTGCCCAAAGCGCTGATCGACTTTCATCTGGTGACCAAGTGGAAGACGGCGGGCGACAGTTTGCTCAGCGCCTCAAAACTGGCGCGCAAGGATGCGCGGCGGTTTTTGCTGGTGGGGGCGGGCACGGTGTCGCGGTCTATGGTGCAGGCTTACAGCAGCCTGTGGCCAGAGGCAGAGTTTACCGTGTGGAACCGCTCGGCCGAAGGCGCCCGTAAGATGGCGGAGGACGTGGCGGGGCTGCGCGTGGCCGACGATCTGGAATCGGCGGTGCGCGCCGCCGATGTGATCTGCACCGCCACCATGGCCAGCGCGCCGGTTGTGCTGGGGGAATGGTTGCAACCCGGTCAGCATCTGGATTTGATCGGGGCCTATAATCCCAAAATGCGCGAGGTGGATGATCTGGCCATGCAGCGCGCCGATGTGTTTGTCGATTCGCGGGCAACAACGATCCACCACATCGGCGAGTTGATCGACCCGATCGCCTCGGGCGCGATCACAAAAGCCGACGTTCTGGCCGATTTCTACCAGCCCGCCCTGTACCAGCGCACCCGCGATGACCAGATCACCATCGCCAAAAACGGCGGCGGGGCGCATCTGGATTTGATGACGGCGGCTTATATCTTGCAGCGCTGGCGGCAGCGCTAGGCCCTGTGATAAGGCCCGCCGCCCAAGATCGTGGCGGCGCGGTAAAGTTGTTCGGCCAGCATCACCCGCACCAGCATATGGGGCCAGACCATCGCCCCAAAGCTGACCGAGGCATCCGCCTTGGCGCGTAAGCTGGGGTCAATCCCGTCGGCCCCGCCGATCACAAAGGCCACATCCTGCCGCCCGCCATCGCGCCAGCGCGCAAGCTGGGCGGCAAACTCAGGCGAGGACATCAGCTTGCCACGCTCATCCAGCGTGACCAGAACGGACCCCGCAGGCACGGCGCGGGCCAAAAGCTCGGCCTCTGCCGCCATGCCAAGGTTCTTTTTATCTTCGACCTCGTGCTCGACCAGCGGGCCAAGCCCAAGGGGCCGCCCGGTTCTGTCAAACCTTTGGACATAATCGTCCACCAGATCGCGTTCCGGCCCAGCGCGCAGCCGGCCTACCGCGACCAGATGCACGCGCATTTAGACGGCGGCGTCCGTGTCGGTGCGGTGACCGGACGAGGGCATCCACATCTTTTCCAACTGGTAAAACTCGCGCACTTCGGGGCGGAAGACGTGGATGATCACGTCAGACCCGTCGATCAGCACCCAATCGCCGGTTTCCTTGCCTTCCATCTTGGCACCCATCTTGAAGCGGTCCTTCAGACGGTCAGACAGTTTGTCCGAGATCGAGGCCACCTGCCGCGACGAACGGCCAGAGCAGATCACCATGTAATCAGCCACATCGGAACGGCCGCGCAGGTCGATCTGCACGACTTCTTCGGCCTTGTCATCGTCCAGCGAGGCCAAAACCTCGGCCAGAACGTCTTCGGAAGAATAGTCAAGTTCGGCGGGCGTATTGGCGCGGGTGGTGCGCGGCCCGACCGGCAAGCCGGTCGCAGGGTCAGAATGGGTCAGGACAACGTCCTCCAAGCAAGCGCGCCGATCAGACCCCGGCGCAAGGTTAGACCGCAGCCTAGCATTTAAGGGGACAAACCTCAATGAAAGCCCCGGTCAAGGGTAAGCAGGCGCGGATAGCGGCGAATCAGGGGTAAAGCAAGCTATTGCACGTTAAAGGCCACTTCGTTGCGGCGATTCCATGGCAAGGTCCATGGCGGATCGTAGTAATAGTAGAACGGCCCCGCTGTAAGCTGCAGCCCCTGCGCCTTGGCCCATGCCCGCAGCGCGGCCTCTTGCTTGGTCAAAGTGCTGTCGCGGGCAACGCCGGAAAAGGTCACCACCGCTTGGCGTTGGGCGGGCAATTGCACAAAGCGGATGCGGTCGTCTTTGGGCTTTGGCAGCGTTTCCAGCGTGTAAGAGCCCGGCATCATGAATTGCACAACCCATGTGTTACCTTGCCCCGATTGGGTCACGGGGGTGGTCATGGCAATCGTCTCGCTGGGGGCTTGGGTGACCGGCGTGGTCATGGCGACTTTGGCCCCACCTGCGTTTGCCCCGAAAATATACCCCGCCAGCACGCGAAACCCGCTGCTGCCAGCAGAATTGCGGTCAGCACTGACCGTCACCTCGGCCATGATGCGGGGCGCGTAATCGCGCAGCTCGATCGGCCCATCGGTGCGGATCACGGCATATTTCGGCGTTTCGTTGCCGTTATAGACATCGGCCATGGCGTGCTCCTGTGCGGCAAGGCCCCAAAGGCCAAATGTGACGACAGAAATCAGGCGTTTGATTTGCATGCTCGGTCCTCCAACCCATTATATAGGGTGGCAGCGGCGTTTTTTCAAACCTTGCGCTTGGTCAAGGCCAGCGCCCTGCCGTGAAGTCTTGCGAGATGCCTCGGAACGGCGTAAAAGATGGGGTATGATCCGGTTTTTCGACATCGCCGACCATGATCGCCTGCCGTGGCGGTTTCAGCGTGCCCTGTATGCGCAGCGCGCCCGCGGCTGAGTGTGTGCTTTTGCCCGCTGGTGCGGGCAGTTCGTCCTTCCAAACCCCCGAAATTCCAAACCCCAAGGAAGAGCCATGACCGCTCGCACGCTTTACGACAAAATCTGGGACGACCACATGGTCGATCAAGCCGAAGACGGCACCTGCCTTTTGTATATCGACCGTCATCTGGTGCATGAAGTGACCTCGCCGCAGGCCTTTGAAGGGCTGCGCATGACGGGGCGCAAGGTGCGCGCACCGCAAAAGACCATCGCTGTGCCCGATCACAACGTACCCACCACGCTAGACCGCGCCAATGCCGCGACCATGACCGAGGATTCGCGCATTCAGGTCGAAGCGCTGGATAAGAACGCCAAGGACTTCGGGATCAACTACTACCCCGTATCCGATGTGCGCCAAGGCATCGTGCATATCGTGGGCCCCGAACAGGGCTGGACCTTGCCCGGCATGACCGTGGTCTGCGGCGACAGCCACACTGCCACCCACGGTGCGTTTGGATCCTTGGCGCATGGTATCGGCACGTCAGAGGTGGAACATGTTCTGGCCACGCAAACCCTGATCCAGCGCAAGGCCAAGAATTTCAAGGTGGAAATCACCGGAAGCCTGCGCACTGGTGTTACAGCAAAAGACATCACCCTGTCGGTGATCGGCGCCACGGGCACCGCTGGCGGCACGGGCTATGTGATCGAATACTGCGGCCAAGCCATCCGCGAATTGTCGATGGAAGGCCGCATGACGGTATGCAACATGGCCATCGAGGGCGGTGCCCGCGCTGGCCTGATTGCGCCCGATGAAAAGACCTACGCCTATTGCATGGGCCGCCCCCACGCGCCGAAAGGCGCTGCTTGGGAAGCCGCCGTTGCCTATTGGAAAACCCTGTTCTCGGACGAGGGCGCGCATTGGGACAAGGTGATCACCCTGAAAGGCGAAGACATCGCCCCCGTTGTCACATGGGGCACCTCGCCCGAGGATGTGCTGCCGATCACGGGCAAAGTGCCCTCGCCGTCCGATTTCACCGGCGGCAAGGTCGATGCGGTGCAGCGCGCCTTGGACTATATGGGCCTGACACCGGGGCAGAACCTGTCGGATATCAAGATTGACACGGTGTTCATCGGGTCTTGTACCAACGGGCGCATCGAAGACTTGCGCGCCGCTGCGGCGATCTTGAAGGGCAAGAAAAAGAAAGACGGCATCCGTGCGATGGTGGTGCCGGGGTCTGGCCTTGTGCGCGCACAAGCGGAAGAGGAAGGTCTGGCGCAGATTTTCATCGACGCGGGCTTTGAATGGCGTCTGGCGGGCTGCTCGATGTGCTTGGCGATGAACCCCGACCAACTCGCCCCGGGCGAGCGGTGTGCGGCCACATCCAACCGCAACTTCGAAGGCCGTCAGGGCCGCGGCGGGCGCACCCACCTGCTGTCGCCTGCCATGGCCGCTGCTGCTGCGATCACCGGTCATCTGACCGATGTGCGCGATCTGATGACTGCAACCGTGTAAGGAACCGGACAGATGGATAAATTCACCAAACTGACCGGCATCGCGGCCCCTATGCCTTTGGTCAACATCGACACCGACATGATCATCCCCAAGCAGTTCCTCAAGACCATCAAACGGTCGGGGCTGGGCGTGAACCTGTTTGACGAGATGCGCTACACCCTCGACGGCAAGGAAATCCCCGAGTTCGTGCTGAACCAGCCCGCCTATCGCCAAGCGCAGATTATCGTGGCGGGGGAAAACTTTGGCTGCGGGTCGTCACGCGAACACGCGCCTTGGGCTTTGCTGGATTTCGGCATTCGTTGCGTGATCAGCACCTCTTTTGCCGATATCTTCTACAACAACTGCTTCAAGAACGGCATTCTGCCCATCGTCATGCCGCAAGACGTGGTCGATGTGCTGATGGAGGACGCCAAAAAAGGCGCCAACGCCCGCCAAACGGTGGACCTAGAGGCGCAGACGGTCACCACATCGGACGGGCGGGTTTTCCCGTTTGAGGTGGACGCCCACCGCAAAGATTGCCTGATCAACGGCTTGGATGACATCGGCCTGACCATGGTCAAGGCCAAAGCCATCGACAGTTTCGAACAAAAGGCCGCGACCCTGCGCCCTTGGGCCTAAGACGCACCATCCTTGACGAGAAAGGGCGCAGGTCTTTCCTGCGCCCTTTTTGCTGCGCATACGCTGCGCATACGCTGCGCATACGCTGCGCCACGGTGCCTGCAATCAAAAGAAGACTTGCGCAAGATCAAAGTGTAACTTTGGGGTAATCTGCTAGGAAAGGGCTGTGCAGGATATATCGCCTGCCTTTGTCGCGACCATGCCAAGGGAATACAGTTTTGACCCGTTCTGCCCGTAAAGTTCCGGCGCTGAAGGTCTTTATGGCCCTATTGATCTATCTGGCTTTTTTGCCCAGCCTTGCAGGGGCGTTTGATCTGACTGTCGCCACCTTTACCACAAGGTTCAGCCACTCTGGACCGGGGCTTTTGTTGCAGCATTTGCAAAAAGCCGACGATGGGCAGGTGGAACAGGAGATCGCCGCGATCGTTGCCATGAAAGCCGATGTGCTGCTTTTGACCAATTTCGACTATGATTATGACGGCTTGGCCCTGAGAGCGCTGCAAGGGCGGCTGCGCGATAAGGGCTTGATCTATGACGATGCGCTTGGGCTGCGGCCCAACACGGGCATTCCGACATGGCTGGATCTGAACCACGACGGAGCCCTCAGCGGGCCGCGCGATGCGCAGGCCTATGGGCGCTTTGCGGGGCAAGCGGGCATGGCTATCTTGTCGCGCTATCCGATAGACCGCGCCCATATCCGCGATTTCACGGCGTTTTTGTGGAAAGACCTGCCCGATGCCGATCTTCCGCCGGATATGGACCAAGACGCCCGCTTGCTGCAGCGCCTGTCCAACGCGGGGCATTATGAGGTGCCGGTGATTTATGCACCGGCCAAGACGCTGCGCCTGCTCGTCTGGTCTGCCACCCCACCGCTGTTTGACGGGCCAGAGGATCGCAATGGCCGCCGCAATGCGGATGAAACAGCCCTTTGGCTGCATCTGCTGGACGGCACGCTGCCCAAGATCGCCCCCGAGACGGGCCTTTATGCCCCGCCCGAAGAACCGTTCGTGATCCTTGGCCAAGCCAATCTTGACCCTGTGGATGGGTCAGGGCGGCCGCAATCCCTGCGCGCCTTGCTCGCCAGCACCCTGCTGCAAGACCCAGCCCCTCGCGGTCCGGCAAGCCATAGCGATGCGGGCCAGCGCGGCGACCCTGCCCTTGATACCGCAGTCTTGAAAAGCGGCGCGGGGTTGCGGCTGGATTACCTTTTGCCCTCGCGCAGCATCACCGTAGACACCGCAAGTGTGCTTTGGCCGCTGCATCGCCCCCCCTTGGCGGACGGCGAGGTTGCGAGCACCCAACACTTCCCCGTTTGGGCGCGACTGACCCTGCCCTAAGGCCATGAAACCGCCCCTAGGCTAAGGATTCCGCGCCCTAACGAACCCGCTCCGCTTGACCCCGTGCCGCCCACCCGTTAGGCCAAAGCCGACCAAGCATAGGAGCCTCAGATGGCCAATCCCTCAATCCTCATCCTTGCCGGTGACGGCATCGGCCCCGAAGTTATGGGCGAAGTTAAAAAGATCATCACGTGGTTTGATGCCAAGCGCGGGATCAAATTTGACGTATCCGAAGATCTGGTGGGCGGTTGCGCTTATGATGCGCATGGCACGCCCTTGACCGACGCCACCATGGCCAAAGCGCAAGAGGTGGACTGCGTTCTGTTGGGCGCGGTTGGCGGGCCGAAATATGACAAGCTCGATTTCTCGGTCAAGCCCGAGCGCGGCTTGCTGCGGTTGCGCAAAGAGATGGACCTGTTTTCCAACCTGCGCCCCGCGCAATGCTTTGACGCTTTGGCCGACTTTTCGTCACTGAAAAAAGAGGTCGTGGCGGGCTTGGATATCGTGATCGTGCGCGAACTGACCTCGGGCGTGTATTTCGGCGAACCGCGCGGGATCTTCATGGAAGGCAACGAGCGCGTGGGCATCAACACCCAGCGTTACACCGAATCCGAGATTGCCCGCGTGGCCCGTTCGGCCTTTGAACTGGCACGCAAGCGCAACAACAAGGTCTGCTCGATGGAGAAGGCCAATGTTATGGAATCGGGCATTCTCTGGCGCGATGTGGTGCAAGAGATTCACGACAAAGAATATCCCGACGTGCATCTGACCCATATGTACGCCGACGCCGGTGCGATGCAGCTGTGCCGCTGGCCCAAGCAGTTTGACGTGATCGTCACCGACAACCTGTTTGGCGATATGCTGTCGGATATGGCGGCCATGCTGACCGGCAGCCTTGGGATGCTGCCCTCAGCCAGCCTTGGTCTGCCGCAGGCGAACGGTCGCCCCAAGGCGCTGTATGAACCTGTGCACGGCTCTGCCCCCGATATCGCGGGCACGGGCAAGGCCAATCCGATTGCGTGTATTTTGTCTTTCGCGATGGCGCTGCGCTATTCGTTCGATCTGGGCGACGAGGCCACGCGGGTTGAAAAGGCGGTTGAAAAGGTGCTGGCCGACGGCGTGCGCACCGCTGATCTGATGGGCCCGCAAGGTGGCACGCCCGTCAGCACCGCGCAGATGGGCGATGCGGTGATTGCGGCTTTGGACGCCAGCCTGTAACCCGCCCGTGCCAGATTAAGAAAAACGACGCGCCCGTGACGGTCACGGGCGCGTTTTTGTTACAAAGGACTGGCAGAAGCCCGCTATGACCAAGCCCAACCATCCCCTGAAAGGCGCGCTTTTGGCGCTGGCGTCTTTTTGCGCCTATGCCTGTTCTGATGTGTCGATCAAGGCTTTGGGGCACGGAATGGACTCGTTTCAAGTCATGTTCTTTGCCGCGTTTTGCACCTTGCCCTTCATTCTGGCCCAGATTTTCTGGCAAGACAGACGCGCCAGCCTGCGCCCAAACTTGCCGGGGTTGACGGCCTTTCGGGTGGTGATCTCGCTTTTGGGCAGCGGGTTTGTCACCTATACCTTCACCCACCTGCCCTTGGCGCAGTGCTATGCGATCTTTTTTACGATGCCGTTGATGATCACCCTTCTGGCTTGGCCCATGCTGGGCGAACCGGTTGATCTGTTGCGCGGCACGATCATTGTGGCGGGCTTTGGCGGGGTGCTGATCGCCCTACAACCCGGTTCCACCCATTTCCAACTGGCGCATCTGACGGCGATTTTGGGGGCCATTACCGGTGCGTTAAATTCGCTGATCTTTCGCAAGACCGGGCACCGCGAAAAGTCGGGGGTGATTTTGCTCTATCCGGTGCTGGCGCAGGTTTTGGTGGGGGGGCTGATTATGCCCTTTGTCTGGCACCCGCTGACGGTAAGTGATTGGCAAGTGGGGTTCCAGATGGGGGCCTTGGGGTTGACCGGAGGATTGTTCTTAATCGCCGCTTACCGCACGGCCCCCGCCATCGTCGTGGCCCCCATGCAATACAGCCAGATCGTCTGGGCCAGTGCGCTGGGGTTCTTGCTGTGGGGCGAAAAGCCCAGTGTGGCGTCGATCATCGGCATTGGCGTGATCGTCGCGGCTGGCCTGACGCTGTTGGCCGTTGCCGGGCGGCAGAGGTCGCAAGAACAAAGGGCTTAAGCCCGCATTTCGCTTGATATCACCCCGATTTGGCGCGAGGGAAAGCCAAAGCGCGCCCCTAACATCAGGTTGCCCATGCCCGTCCGCACATCCACCCTGAACGGCGCGCTTTTGGCTCTTTTGTCGTTTGGCATCTACGCCACCAGCGATGCCATCGTGAAATTCATGGGGGCCAGCTACAGCCCGTTTCAGAACATCTTCTTTTCCGGCCTGTTCGGCTTTCCCTTGGTGGCGATTATGCTGATGACCGATCGGTCGGAAGGCAACCTGATCCCGCGCAAACCGGCGATGACGCTGCTGCGGTCTGCGCTTGTGGTGGTCAACGTGCTGTGCGGCTTTTACGCCTTTGCCACCTTGCCGTTAAGCGAGGCTTACCCGATCTTTTTCGCCTCTCCCTTGCTGATCACCCTGTTCGCCATTCCCATGCTGGGCGAAAGGGTGGGCATTCACCGTGGGCTGGCGATTGTGCTGGGGCTTTTGGGCGTGTTGGTGGTGCTGCGGCCTGGGCAGGCGCATTTGGGGCTGGGGCATCTGGCGGCGATTGCGGCGGCGGTGATTTTTGCGGTCAATTCGGTCTTGGTGCGCATCACCGGACAATCGGAACGCTCGGTTGTGATCATGCTCTACCCGATGATCGCCAACACGCTTGTGTCAGGGCTGGCGCTGCCGTTCGTTTACAAACCCTTGCCGCTGGAACACCTTGGCCTATTGGCCGCGATGGCGACGCTTAGCTTTGTGGCGGGGGTGATTGCGATTGCGGCTTACAGGCGCGCACAGGCGGCGATTGCGGCGACAATGCAGTATAGCCAGATCATCTGGGCCTCGATCTTCGGGGTGGTGATCTTTCATGAAAAAAGTGATGTCTGGACGTTGGTGGGCACGATGATCATCATCGCCTCGGGCATTTACATCGTGCTGCGCGAGGGAACGCCTGCCGTGTCCAAGACCAAGCCCGTGACGGAAACGCGGTCTGAGTTTGACCTTGGCTTGCAACCGCGCTCCAGCGCATGGCTGAGATTCTTCGACAGCGGCAAGGCGCGTGGGCCAGAGCGCAACGATCCCTCGTAAAGCCTTGCGGAGTGCAGCGCGCCCCCTTGCAAAAGCGCGCGCATCAGGCTAACCCCGCATCCACGGTCGGAGCGTAGCGCAGTCTGGTAGCGCACCTGCTTCGGGAGCAGGGGGTCGGAGGTTCGAATCCTCTCGCTCCGACCAAATTTCCCGATATCATCTTTTCATATGTCGGGCGCATCCCTTGGGCTGCGATGTTGCGCCTTGCCTGTATGGCGCGTAAACAGCGCCAAACCCTAGCGAAAGGCCAGACCGATGCCCGCAAAGAAACCCGTTGTTTTGTGCATTCTGGACGGCTGGGGGATTGGGGCCAATCCGGCGGTATCGGCCCCTGCCCAAGCCCATGTGCCCCATTTCAACCGCCTGTGGCAGACCTGCCCGCATGAAACCCTGACCACCTTTGGCCCCGATGTCGGCCTGCCCACCGGCCAGATGGGCAATTCGGAAGTGGGCCATACCAACATCGGCGCGGGCCGTGTGGTGGCGATGGACTTGGGCGCGATTGATCTGGCGATTGAGGATGGCAGCTTTGCGCAAAACCCCAGCTTGGTGCGCTTTGCCGAGCGGCTTAAAACGTCTGGCGGGACGGCGCATTTGATGGGGATGATTTCGGATGGCGGGGTGCATGGCCATTTGAACCACGTATTGGCCGCCGCCCGCGCGCTGACAGCGCTTGGCGTGCCCGTAGCCCTGCACGCCATCACCGACGGGCGCGATGTGTCGCCAAGTTCGGCGGCAGAGTTTATCGTAGCACTTATGGTGTCGCTGCCCCAAGGGGCCAAGGTGGCCACCGTGATCGGCCGCTATTGGGCGATGGACCGCGACACGCGCTGGGAACGCGTTGCCCGCGCCTTTGAGGCGATGGTGAACGCCAAAGGCGAACACGCCGCAACCCCGCAAGCCGCCGTTGCCGCATCTTACGCCAAAGGCGAGATGGACGAATTTATAGCCCCCACCGTGATCGGCGATTACCACGGGGCCCGCGATGGCGACGGCTATTTTTGCCTGAACTTCCGCTCTGACCGCGCGCGCGAGATTATGGCGGCCTTGGCCGAGCCTGACTTTGCCGGCTTTGACACCGGCAAAAGGCCGGTGTGGGGCGCGCTTTTGGGCATGGTGGAATATTCCGCCCAGTCCAGCACCTATTTGGACACGGCCTATCCGAAACGCTCTTTGGTCAATACCATCGGCGAATGGGTGGCCAAACAGGGCAAAACCCAGTTCCGCTTGGCCGAGACAGAGAAATACCCCCATGTCACCTTCTTTCTGAACGGTGGCCGCGAAGACCCCTTTGCGGGCGAGGCGCGCTTTATGCCCAAATCGCCCAAAGTGGCGACCTATGATTTGCAACCCGAAATGTCCTCGGTCGAGGTGTCGGACCAGTTGGTGCAGGCCATTGCGACGGGTTATGAGCTGATCGTGGTCAACTTTGCCAATCCCGATATGGTGGGCCACACCGGCAGCTTGCCCGCCGCGATCAAAGCCTGCGAGGCGGTCGATATCGGGCTGGGCCGTGCGCTGGACGCGCTGGAAAAGGCGGGCGGGGCGATGATTGTGACGGCAGATCATGGCAACTGCGAGCTGATGGTTGATCCGGTGACGGGGGGGCCGCATACCTCGCACACGGTCAATCCGGTACCGGTGATTCTGGTCGGCGGGCCTGCGGGGGCAAAGCTGCGCGCTGGCGGGCGGCTGGCCGATCTGGCCCCCACGCTGCTGGCGCTGATGGGCTTGGATCAACCGGCCGAGATGACGGGCAAAAGCCTGCTTTTGGCTTAAGGCGCGGGCTTGCTACGCAAATGTGATGCGTTTGGGATGGGTATGACGGGAAAGACACCCACACTTGGCGATATTCAGATGTGCCGGACTTGGGCTTTGGTATAAGCCAAGGGCAAGTGATTAAGACAGGCGGTTGGCTTGCCCCCAAAGCGGGGGAAGCGTGCCGCAAACGGGGAAAGACAGACGATGAACAAGGTTGTGATGGCCGCCGTGGGCGGTATGGTCGCCGGAGCGCTGATTGTAACGCAATTTGCCGGGCCTTTGATCGCCGAAGTGGCGAACAAAGACACATCGGTTTACCAGCAGCTTGACCTGTTCGGCGATGTCTTCGAACGCATCCGCGCGCAATATGTCGAAGAGGTTGACAGCCAAAAGCTGATTGAGGCGGCGGTCAATGGCATGCTCACCTCGCTTGATCCGCATTCCAGCTATATGAACGCCAAAGACTTCGCCGCCATGCAGGTGGAAACCAAGGGCGAGTTCGGCGGCCTTGGCATCGAAGTCACCCAGCAAGACGGCTATATCAAGGTCGTCTCGCCCATCGACGGCACACCTGCCGACAAGGCCGGGATCAAAACCGGTGATCTGATCATCAAGGTCGATGGCAAGTCGATTAACGGCTTGACGATGGACCAAGGGGTTGACCTGATGCGCGGCCCCATCGGGTCAGAGGTGATTATCACCGTGGTGCGCGAAGGGGTCAAACAGCCGTTCGATGTGTCAATCATCCGCGACACGATCAAAGTGGCCGCCGTCAAGGGCCGCTTGATCGGTACAACGGTTGTGGTGCGCATCACGTCCTTTACCGATCAAACCTTTAGCGGGCTGCAAACTGAGCTGAAGAAAGCCGCCGACGAGGCGGGCGGGATGGATAAAGTCACCGGCGTGGTGCTTGACCTGCGCAACAACCCCGGCGGGCTGTTGATGCAGGCGGTGGATGTGTCAGACGCTTTCCTGAACGAGGGTGAGATCGTTTCCACCCGCGGGCGCAACCCGCAAGACAACGAGCGGTTCAACGCCACCAAGGGCGATCTGACCAATGGCAAACCGGTGGTTGTGCTGATCAACGGCGGCTCCGCCTCGGCCTCGGAAATCGTCACGGGGGCCTTGCAGGACCATCACCGCGCGATTGTGGTGGGCACCAAAAGCTTTGGCAAAGGGTCGGTCCAAACCATCATTCCGGTGCGCGGCGAAGGGGCAATGCGCCTGACCACGGCACGGTATTACACGCCGTCAGGCCGCTCGATCCAAGCCTTGGGGGTGATGCCCGATATCGTTGTCAACCAGCCGCTGGTCGACCCCAACGCCAAACCAGCCGAGGATAAGACGGCAGAGGCGAACAAGATGACCTCGGAAGCTGATCTGAACGGGATCATCTCGAACGATTCGATGACGGACGAGGAAAAGAAGCAATTGGAAGACGAACGCGCGCGCACCGAAGAGGCTTCCAAACTGCGCGACGACGATTTCCAGCTGGCCTATGCCATCGACATCCTGCGCGGTCTGGCCGCCGTGGCCCCCCAGCCATGAGCGATCTGCCCTATCGCCCCTGCGTTGGTGTGACGCTGATCAACCCTGCGGGGTTGATCTTTGCCGGTCGCCGCTTGGACGGCGCGCCGCAGGCGTGGCAAATGCCACAGGGCGGCATTGACGAGGGCGAAAAGCCCCGCGCCGCAGGTTTGCGCGAATTGGCCGAAGAAACCGGCGTAACGGGTGATCTGGTGACCTTTCTGGCCAAGACGCCCGATTGGGTGACCTATGACCTGCCGCCCGAGTTGCTGGGCAAGGTCTGGGGCGGCAAGTTCAAAGGGCAAAGGCAAAAGTGGTATCTGTACCGCTTTGACGGGCGCGATGATCAGGTGAACATCGTACAGCCGCATCAGGAATTCGCCGAATGGCGCTGGATTGCGGCAGATGAGATGCTGGCCGCCATCGTGCCCTTTAAACTCGCGGTCTATCAACAGGTGATCGCGGCCTTTCGCAGCCACTTGGCCTAATCGGTAGAGGGCAGGTTCAGGGCTTTGCGCCAAAACTCCGGCGTGGTGATCTGGGGATAGCGGCGGCGGTAGAGGGCGCGCAACCGGTCGTGCACAAGGATCGTGCGCACCGACAGTGCGAGCACCTGCCCCAAAAGCCAAAGCGCCTTTAGGGTGTTTTTGCGCGTGACATAGGCCCTATCGCCCGCGACGTTCAGATAGGTGATCTGCACGGCCCCCCAAATCGCATCGCTAAATCCCCGCTGTGCGGCAAGAACAACCCGCTTAGAGCCCCACGCCCCAAAGAAGGGCAGAAAATGGCCGTTCAGAGAAACGGGATAAAACAACCTGCGCAGCGCTTTGTTATGGCCCAAAAACCCCACCCGCTCTTCAAGATCAAAGGTTTCGATAGGCTGCCAAACCTCGGTCTTGGCCAATGCCTTGATCGCCGCGCGGGCAGATGCGGCGTCAGGCTCGCGCACGAAAAAATCCGGGCCCTTCAAGACATCGCGCCACGCCATCAAAACGGCCGCGATCGTTTCATACTGAAACCTGACGATGTTGCGCCGCACAAAGGCCAAAGCGATGCTGATCAAAGCCAAACGACCCACTGCCATCTGCTTTAGCGCAAGATGGTGCACCAGATGGCTGCGCAGGTCGAGATACCAAGTCAGCGGGGTTTCTTTGTCCACAAAACTTTCGCCAAAGGCCGCAACACCGTTCAACGTCGTGATCGCAAAATCATTGGCCAGCGAGAAATTGACATCATCGCCGCGCACAAAGAACGGGAAGGGATAGTGGCGCACAGCCGCCAGCGAAAAGGCAAAAAACCACCAACCACCGTACAGGTGAGAGGGCCGCGCTAGGGCGGTTTTCTGTTCCATCTCAAGAAAAGCATCGAACTGGCGCAAATCGGTGTCGGCAAATTGGGGTCGGCATCTGCGGTTAAAAACTGCCGCGTTTTCGGCCATGCGGGCTGGTTTCGTGCGATTGATAAAGGCACCTGCCACGGCGGTCTTTGGGTCTGTCGCAAGCGCAAGAAACGCAAAGGTGCGCTGCAACGCCTCCATCAGGATAGCGGCATCATCGTCCATGAACAGCACATGCGAAAAACCTTCCGCCTTGGCGTGCATCAACCCGCGCGTAAAGCCGCCCGCGCCGCCCAGATTGGCATTGGCGAGGCGGTGGATTTTGGGGTGCGGGTCGATCTGGGCGCTGTCGGCGTTGTCGATGATAAAACAGGTCATCTGCGCTCCACAGGCAGCCTGATCGAAAAACTGCGCCAAGCGGCGGGCGGTCGCCTGTACTTGAGCCTCACGGCGAAAGGTGGTGATGACGATGGCCAAGCGCAGGCTTGGATTGGGCGGGGCTTGCGTCATGTAACGGGCTGCGGTCAAACGAACGTCGGGACCGAGGGCGCGAACCTGAAACGTGATCGCACCCATAACAAGGCTTTCCCCGAAGCCTGATAGATCGACCAGCACCTCAGCGTCCAAAGCCAGCGACACGGTGGTGATCGTCAAGACGTCGTGATACCCCTCGGATAGGGCGTGCAGAACTGTCACCTCGACCTGGCCTTGGCCTGTCAGGCCTAACCAAAGGCCCTGCAAAGCGCAGGATTTATGCCATTTCACGATGGAAAGGGCGTTCAAATAGGTGTCAAACTTGGCCAAAGAATTTTGCGCAATGCGGTAGCCGCCCGCTTGGGGATCGTAGGCCACCTCTCCCTTGGCATGCAGATACATCTGCGGTTCCGCACACAGGCGTTTTTCGGGAAAGATCAGGTTTTGAAGGGTGAACGACCCACGCCCGCTGCAGCCATTTTGTACCAAATTGGCGGTACCTTCAGTGCGCGTGCTCTTTGAGACTTCGCTCATGGCAATTCCTTCACCCATCCGCCGGATGGCCTTTCAGGCTGCGGCTTGTGTGAAGGCCCTTCAGATCGGTGCCACACAAGCCGATATGAACCTTCTGATATGCCAATTCTGACCCCCAAAAAGCGCCGCTTCGCGACGGCCAGAAAGCTGGCTTTGGTTGCACCGCTACCCTTGGAACCGAGACAGCGCACGCGCGCGCACCTCGGCGATGTTACGATTTGGCCGGCCTGTTAGAAAATCGGTCACCGCCAGATTGAGCAGCGCCCGATAGACCTTACGGTCCTCGCCAGACTTGTGGCCCCGCCGGCGCCATTTGACATAGACCAAGATCAGAACGGGCCAGAACAGCACAGGGCCTGCAACCATCCGATAGGCCAAAAGCGCGTTGCGGTGGTTGTAATAGACTTTCCAAATCGGCCAATGAAGCCCCTGTCCGATGGGGTCAAAGGTCGAACAATCATGCTCAAACCGCAGTTCCGGCAAAAAGCCGATGCGACCACCCAGCTTGGTCAAGCGCAGGGTATACATCACATCATCGGCATAAAGGAACAAGTCGCCGTCCGGATACCCCGCCCGGGCCAAACCTTTTCGCGACAAAAACAAGCCCACAAACGAGGCCGCGTCGATCGGCAGCGGCACAGGGCTGGCATAATCTGAATCGCGCAGATGAAACCCGCTGCGCCCCTGACCAAACAAGGTGCGCAGGAATTCCGCCAGATGCCAAAACGGGTTGCGCGATGGGCGGTTCATCTCGCAAATGCGCCCGTCAGGATAAAAGACGCTGGCAGCAATCGCCTCGTAACCTGCCATCTCAAGCTCGGTCGATTGGCTTTGAAAGCTGGCCAAGCTGCCGGCATAGGGGCGGGCATCATCATCCATCAACACGCACCATGCCGGATCAAAGCGGGCGACAACGGCGCGCAGGCCCACCTCAAACCCCCCCGCGCCGCCCATATTGCGCGGCAAGGTGATCACGTGCAGGCGCGGTTCGGCAATGGCCGACAGCAGTTCACCTGTGCCATCGGTCGAGGCATTGTCCACAATGACAATCGCATCCACTTGCTCGGCCAACAGTCTGGCAAGCGTCACGCGCAACTGGGCCGTGCGATTGTGCGTTACGACCAAGGCAACCAGCCCAACCGGCGCGGTTAGGCTGGCTGCGACCCGGCCGCGCAGTGGGGTTGAAAGGTCATTCATCAGGGGCGCACCATAAAGGCGGGCATGATCTGACCCTTGGCCGACAGGGATGTAAAGTGGCGGGCGGTGTCCAGCGCCTCGCGGATGGTGACGTCCATGTCAAGATAGCGATAGGTGCCCAGTCGGCCAACAAAGGTCACGCCGCGCTCTGCTTGTGCCCTTGCGACATAGTCTTGCAGCAACGCCTGTTCTTGGGTCAGGCGAATGGGATAATAGGGCGTGTCATCGGGGCCGCAGGCCCGCGAGACTTCGCGGTAGACGACAGAAAATTCATGCTTTTCCCAAGGCGCGAAATGTTTGTGTTCGGTGACGCGCGTCCACGGCACCTCTGCCGAGGCATAGTTCATGACGGCACAGCCTTGATAATCCCCTTGATGGGTGAAGCGCTCAAAATCCAAAGTGCGATAGCCAAGGCGGCCGATGTCAAAGCCAAACCAGCTGTCCAGCGGCCCGGAATAAAACACATGGTCAAATTCCGAGGCCTGCGCCCGCGTGAAAGGGCAGTTCAAATGCAGCGTGATGTCAGGATGATCAAGAATGCGCCCAACCAAAGCTGTATAGCCATCCTCTGGAATACCTTGAAATCTATGGAAGAAGTAATTGTCATCATAGGTAAACCGCACCGGCAACCGCTTCAGGATTGCGGCAGGAAGCTGTGTCGGCGACACGCCCCATTGCTTTTGCGTGTACCCTTTAAAAAACGCCTCATAAAGCTGCGTGCCGATCAAGCTTAGGGCTTGCTCCTCAAAGTTCTGCGGATCGACAAGCGTGCTGTCGGCCTGTTGCGCCAAAAATTCCTTGGCCTCTTGCGGCGAAAGATTGGTGCGGAAGAATTGGTTGATCGTGTGCAGATTGATTGGCAAGGAATAAACTTGCCCGCCCGACACCGTCTTGACCCGGTTCTGGAAGGGGCGAAACGTTGCATAGCGGTTCACATAGTCCCAGACTTCAACATCTTCTGTGTGGAAGATATGCGGGCCATACACGTGAACCAGCACGCCCGTTTGCGCGTCGCGCGCGCAGTGACAGTTGCCGGCCACGTGCCCGCGCTGCTCAACCACAACGCTCTGGTGCCCAGATTCTGCCAACTGGCGCGCAATCACCGCGCCCGACAAGCCTGCGCCCACGATGAGAATGCGTGAGCTCATGCAATCCCCCAATCGCGGTCAAAATCGACGCCGTCGCAACGCGGCGGCCAGCCGTCACCCGGAAACCGAATCAATGATGTGCAGCGGCCGACGGTCATCTTCCAATTTTCCGATCCAAAAACTAAGGGCTGCGTTAAACTTTTGATAAGTATTTTACCCTAACGGGTGGCAATGTGGCACATTCGTGCCCCTTTGGAAAGCCGTCAAATCCATAAAAGTTAACAGCACAGCCGTCCACGACAGAGCAAAGGTGGCCAAAGGTCAGTGCACACTGGTCGGGCTTTTGGGTTGGGTTTACGGTCGCAGAGCGGTGCGTCAGAACCGGGGCAGGCGCGCGTAAGAGCCATTTGCGCGCGTCGCTCGCTTGCATCGGCGCATGGACAAGCACGTTGGCCGGGACAAAGCCGACGAAAAGGCCCTTTTGGCAGGCAGATCATCCAAGACCGAGGGCAAGATGGGTCTTGCCGGTGCCCGGCAGGCCAAGGACGATGACAATCCCGCGTCACTTTACCCAGTCACACCGTGCCAGTTTTAGCAGCGGCATGGGTTCAAGGCGGGGTTTGCCCTGACGTCAAAGCTGTCTTTTGACGGTGTACCAGGGCCGAGATATGCTCAGTGCCTTTCTGGACTTAAGCCGTGTTTTGTCAAGGATACCGCTCCTCATCTTCGACCATCCTGACCCACAGCTATAAAAGCGTGGTTTTGGGGATCGAGGGTAAGTAAGGGTACAGGATTTCCAGCCCCGCAAATTATCCAATGATTTCAGGTGGTCTTGGCGGAGAGGGTGGGCCTAGCCCCCAACTCTCTTGGCGGGGGCCTGAGTAGGCGTGCGCGCAGCTGCGGATAGTTCGGATCTTAGCCCCTTACGCGCCGCTTCTCGGGATCCCGCCGGACAAAGACTAAGCTACTCGCGAACCCGTCCGGCTTTGATTGCGGGTCAATAGTGATGAAACTGATCACAACCTTTGGATCCCCGACGGATTAAGGTCGGCATCGGTGTAACGCGGTCAAAACCCGCAGCTCCCGCGCTGGTGTCAACGGCACGTCTTGCCCACTTAGTTTATTTGCGCCAGCGCCTGCTGCACAATATCAATTCCTACAAGCTCGCTCCACGCCGCCAGCAGGCGCTTTGTAATGGGGCCGATTTTGCCGTCACCCACAACCCCGCCGTTGAACTTAGTTGCGGGCATGATGCAATAGGGCGTCGAGGTGAAGAACACCTCGTCAGCGGTCGCAAGATCATAGGGCAGAAGCACCGTTTCCTGCGTTGGAATCCCTAGCTTCTGCGCAAGTTCCAACGCAGTCGACCGACTTACACCAGCCAGACAATTGACCGTTGTTGGCGTCTTCAGCACGCCATTGATGACGGCAAATATATTGCCGCCCTTGTTTTCGGCAACATGGCCATCAAGGTCGAGGATTACACTTTGTGCCAGCGGATCGACCAGCTTGACCTCCATTTCAGCCAGCGTATAGGGAAGACGGCTGCGGTTCTTGATGCGCGGGTCAAGCGATTGGCTTGGCACCATCCGGCTCATCGGCGTCACGGCGTGGCAGCCTTCGCGATAGAAATTGGCCCAACTGCGCAGGTCCATCAGTTGGGTGAAGATCATCACCGTTGCCGCGCCCAACTGCTTGGTCGGATCGGCACCCGGCACCGATAGCCCGCGTGAGATGTTGTGAACGATCCAGCAATCCTGATGATCCTCGTAGTTCGACAGGTTCGCCGCAAGCACGTCGAGGGTGATCTTTTTTAACTGATCGGGGGTCATTTGCGGATTGATTTGGGTAAGTTTCATCGATCGGTAAAGCCGCGCGATATGCTCGTCCAGTTTGAACGGCGTCTTGTGGAAGGTGCGGGTCGATTCCGTCACCGTGTCAGCCAGCATGATGGCGCTGTCAAAAATCGAAATCTTGGCTTCGTGCTCGGGCACCATTTCGCCAGAAATATAGACCAGTCTCGTCATGGCAAAACCTCAGATGTTAAGGACAATGGGCTGATCCAGTTCGGCGACCACGCCGTCGTCGCCAGCATCGGCGCGCCACATCATCATGGCGAATTCGGCGGGCTGATCCAGCACCGTAAGACCGGCATGCCAGACGTTGCGGGCAATGCAGACGGCATCTTCGGGGCCCGCGAGGAAAGCTTTTGCATTAGCCGCGTCAGGGGTGCCATCAGGGCGCGTGGGGGCGACAAGCACGATCCAGCGGCCAGCCGAAAGCGGCAGGAAGCTTTGCGTCGAATGGGGATGTCGTTCAAGGCTTGTGATCGACACGCCCCCC
>JBAXLX010000018.1:0-20196 GCA_037134595.1 Pseudomonadota bacterium | reverse complement strand
CTATGTGCGCCTGACGGGGGGGCGCACCTCTGTCGTGGTGGATGCGGCCCCACCATCCCAGCGCAGCGCCTTGGCCCATGCCTCGATCGGGGCGTTTGAACTGACCTCGGGGCGCAGGCCTGTGATCGTATCGGTGGGGGCAGGCGCGGCTTTCGGGGCCAAGTGGCAGGCGTCAGGGCGCATGACGGCGGCGCATTCGGCCTTGGTGGTCGAAGATGCCTCGTCCTCGCGCTTCGGGCCGAAGGGACAGGGTGCCTTTGTCGCACGCGCCGACGCAACGGCCTTGCGCCTTTTTCCCGGAGAAACCGGCGCTGGCCTGCATCTGGCCCATGACGGCTGGGCCAAAAGCTATGGCGTGACCCATGTGCGCGACCTGATGCTGACCAATGGCGGGCGTCTTTTGACGGGCACAGATCGGTTAACCGCCGCCGCGCCCTTGGAAAGGCGCGGTTTGGGGCAGGCCAATGGGGGCAGCACCGGCCTGCCCTTCTCGGTGCGGTTTCACTTGCATCCAGATGTGGATGCGCGTCTTGACATGGGCGGGTCCGCCGTGTCGCTGACCCTAAAAAGCGGCGAAATCTGGGTGTTTCGCCATGACGGTGCCACCGAACTGGCGCTGGAGCCTTCGATCTACTTGGAAAAGACCCGCATGCGCCGGCGTGATAGCCTACAAATTGTGCTTTCCGGTACGGCGCGGGGTTTGGACAGCCAGTTGGGCTGGACCTTGGCCAAAGCGCAGGATACTCCGCTTGCCATCCGCGATCTGGAGCGGGAAGACCCCGCCAGCCAGATCTGACACACGCCTTGGGGGTCTTGCCGTGACAAATCTTGTGCCAATCGGCCGCGCCTTGATTTCGGTTTCCGATAAGACCGGCTTGATCGACCTGTGCCGCGCCTTGGCAAGTTTGGGGGTAGAACTGATTTCCACGGGTGGCACCTCGGGGATGTTACGCGCGGCAGGATTGGCCGTGCGCGATGTGGCCGAGGTGACAGGCTTTCCTGAGATGATGGATGGCCGCGTCAAAACGCTTCACCCCAATATCCACGGCGCGCTCTTGGCGCTGCGCGATGATGACGAGCATCTGTTGGCCATGGCCGCCCATGGCATAGAACCCATCGACCTGTTGATCGTGAACCTATACCCGTTTGAAGACACCGTCGCCAAGGGCGCAGACCCCACGACCTGTATCGAAAACATCGACATCGGCGGGCCTGCGATGATCCGCGCTGCCGCCAAGAACCACCGCTTTGTCACTGTCATCACCGATCCGGCGGATTATCTGCCGCTGCTTGACCAGTTGAAAGCCCGCGACGGGGCCACGACCTTGGCCTTCCGCCAGAAAATGGCGCTGACAGCCTATGCCAAGACGGCAGCTTATGACACCGCGGTGTCGGGCTGGCTGGCGCGGGAAATTGACGAGCCTTTTGCCCGCAACCGCTCTTTTGCGGGCACCTTTGCGCAAGCGATGCGCTACGGCGAAAACCCGCATCAAAAGGCGGCGTTTTATACAGACGGGTCCAACCGCCCCGGCGTCGCCACGGCGCGCCAATGGCAAGGCAAAGAGCTGTCGTACAACAACATCAACGACACCGACGCCGCCTTTGAACTGGTGGCCGAGTTTGCGGGCCAAGCGCCCACTTGCGCTATTATCAAACACGCCAACCCCTGCGGTGTCGGCCAAGCGGCCACCCTGCACGAGGCCTATTTGCGCGCCTATCAATGCGACCAAACCTCGGCCTTTGGCGGGATCGTGGCGTTGAACGCGCCTTTGGATGCCCAGACGGCAGAAGAAATCGTCAAGATCTTCACCGAAGTGGTCATTGCCCCCGGCGCTTCGGACGAGGCTATGGCGGTCTTTGCCACCAAGAAGAATTTGCGCCTGTTGACCACGGCGGCCCTGCCCAATGCCAAAGCGCGTGGGCTGGCGTTCAAGCAGGTGGCGGGCGGCATTCTGGTGCAGGACCGCGATTTTGCGGGCCTGACAGCGGCGGATCTTAAGGTTGTCACCCAACGCGCGCCAACGCCTGCCGAAATGGCGGATTTGCTTTTTGCTTGGACCGTGGCCAAACACGTCAAATCCAACGCCATCGTCTATGTCAAAGATACCGCAACCGTCGGCATCGGCGCGGGCCAGATGAGCCGCATCGATTCGACGCGCATCGCCGCGCGCAAAGCAGGCGATATGGCCGCGGCCTTGGGGCTTGCTCAAAGCCCGACGCTGGGGTCTGTCGTGGCCTCGGATGCGTTCTTTCCCTTCGCCGATGGGCTGATCGCAGCGGCCGAGGCGGGGGCCACGGCGGTTATTCAACCCGGCGGGTCAATGAACGACGCGCAGGTGATTGCCGCAGCCGATGCGGCGGGCTTGGCCATGGTCTTTACTGGCCAGCGGCATTTCAGGCATTAAGCTATGCATCGCGCGCTTATCCCCGTGGTGGCTTTGGTGGTGCTGATCTTGGATCAGCTGAGCAAATGGGCCGTTGTCTTCTGGCTGGACTTGGATCAACGCGCTGAAATTGATGTTTTTCCGCCCTATCTGGTGTTTCGCATGGCGTGGAATTACGGGATGAACTTTGGCCTGATGGCGCAAGGCTCGGCTTGGGGGCGTGCGGTGTTGATTGCGCTGGCGCTGGTGATCTCGGGCTGGGTGTGGCTTTGGGTGCTGCGCGAAAACTCGGGCTTGCGTGCCCAAGTGGCGGCGGGGCTTCTGATCGGCGGGGCCTTGGGCAATGTGATTGACCGCATTCTGTACGGGGCCGTGGCTGACTTTCTAAATATGTCGTGCTGCGGCATCGACAATCCCTATGCCTTTAACGTCGCAGACACGGCGATTTTCTTCGGCGTGGTCGGTTTGGTGATGTTTACCAACTTTGCAGGCGGCAAGGCGAAAGCCTAAACCCCGCACCATCGAAAGACCCCGTGACGTGGCGCAGTCTTTGCGTTAAGACGGTGGAAAGTTGAGGGCAAGGGTCTGACGGAATGCGCAAGTCACGGATGGTTCTCGCGGTAGCGGGCGTGGTGCTTCTGGCGCTTAGCGCCTGTGGTGCGCATAAAGGTGCCCAAAAAGGCGCACCGCATTTGATGAATTTGCATTCCTCCACCGATGGCCCCGATGAATTCGCCCTGCTGCCGCCAAAAGCGTTGGAGATACCTCCCGATCTGACCGCCCTGCCCGATCCAACTCCCGGCGGTGCCAACCTGACCGACCAGCACCCGATGGACGATGCAATCGTGGCCTTGGGCGGCAAAGTGCCGGCAGGGTCTGGCGTTCCTGCGGCAGATACGGGTCTGGTGCGCTATGCCGGGCGCGCTGGCGGCATCGCCGACATCCGCGCCAGCCTTGCGGCGGATGATCTGGCATGGCGCAAAAAGCATCCGGGCAAGTTCTTGGAGCGGGCCTTCTCGCTGACCACCTATTTTGACGCTTACAAGGCGATGTGGCTTGACGGTTACGCCGAATTGCAGCGCTGGCGCGATGCGGGCATTCGCACACCTTCGGCCCCGCCAAAAGACTCGGGCACAGCGAAAAAGTAACGCTCACTGCTGGTCACAAGCGCGTGGCAGGGTCTTGCGTCTGACGGCCCTAGGGCTAGCTTGTCGTCAAGCTTAGGAGGCCGCCATGTCACAGCCCATACGGATGAAACCTTGGATCAAGCGGTGGTCTTATGCCGTCCTAGCCTTTGGGCTGACGCTGGGCCAAGCCGTGGCCGACAAGGTCAGCACCTTTGCGCTGGATAACGGCCTGCAGGTCGTGGTGATCGAAGATCACCGCGCGCCGGTTGTGGTGCATATGGTGTGGTACAAAATCGGTGCCGCCGATGAAAGCCCGGGCCATTCCGGCATCGCCCATTTTCTGGAACACCTGATGTTTCAAGGCACCAAAGAGGTGCCGCCCGAGCAGTTCAGCAAAATCGTGGCCGCCCAAGGCGGGTCTGACAACGCCTTCACCACCCCCGATTACACCGCCTATTTCCAGCGCGTCGCATCTGACCGGCTGGATCTGGTGATGGGGCTGGAAGCCGACCGGATGCACAACTTAAACCTCAGCCAGAACGATGTGGATACCGAGCGCAAGGTGATCCTAGACGAGCGCACCGAACGCACCGACAGCGACCCAAGCGCCTTGCTGAACGAACAGATGGCCGCCGCCCAGTATATGAACCACCCCTACGGCATTCCCGTCATCGGCTGGCGGCACGAGATTGAAGGGCTGTCCCGCCAAGACGCGCTAGATTTTTACCACGCCAATTATGCCCCCAACAACGCGATCTTGATCGTGGCGGGCGATGTTACCCCGCAACAGGTGCTGGATTTGGCCAAAAAGCACTACGGTCCCATCCCGCCCTCTGACAAGATTCACGACCGCATCCGGCCAACTGAACCGCCGCAGCTTGCCGAACGCCGTTTGGTTCTGGCAGATGCCCGCGTGGCGCAACCCTATGTGGTGCGCAACTACCTCGCGGGCGAGCGTAACCCCGGCGACCAGAAAGAAGCCGCAGCCCTGACCATGCTGGCCCAGCTTTTGGGTGGCAACCGCGCCACCTCGGTTCTGGCCAAGGCGTTGGAGTTTGACCAAAAGGTCGCCACCTATACCGAGGCGTCTTATGACGGGGTCTCGCTGGATCAAACGACCTTCACCTTTGCCGCGGTTCCCGCCGATGGCGTGAGCTTGGATCAGGTGGAAAAGGCGATGGACGGCGTGATTGACCAGTTCCTGAAAACCGGCGTCGATGCCGCAGAATTCGCCCGAATCAAGGCGCAGGTAAAGGCTCAACAAATCTACAGCGCCGATAACACCCAAGGCTTGGCGCATCGCTACGGCATGGCGCTGGCCTCTGGCCTGACCGTGCAAGATGTACAGGCGTGGCCCGATCTGCTGCAAGCCGTCACCCCCGACGAGGTGATGGCCGAAGCGAAAAAAGTGCTTGACCGCCGTCAAGCCGTGACAGGCTGGCTGCAAACCGAAGGAGCGGCGCAATGATGGTTCGTGCCCTTGCCCTGATGGGCGCGTTGGTCTGTTTCGCCCTGCCGCTGCGGGCCGAGGTGCAGATCCAAGAAGTCACCTCTCCCGGCGGGATCAAGGCTTGGCTGGTCGAGAATCACGATATCGCCTTCACCGCCCTTAACATCCGCTTCAAAGGCGGCACCTCGCTGGATGAAGCGGGCAAGCGCGGGGCTGTCAACCTGATGACCGCCCTGATCGAAGAGGGTGCCGGCGATCTGGACTCGCAAGCCTTTGCCGCAGCCCGTGACGGCATGGCGGCAGAGTTCGGCTTTTCCAGCGACAGCGACGGTGTCAGCATAAGCGCGCGGTTTTTAACCGACACCAACGCGCAGGCCACTGATCTGCTGCATCTGGCCTTGACCAAACCGCGCTTTGACCCCGAGGCCATTGAACGCGTGCGCGGCCAAGTGCTGCAAAACATCGCCAGCAATGCCAAAGACCCCAATGCCATTGCCAGCGATCTGCTCAGCCATGCGGCCTTTGGCGACCATCCCTATGGGTCGAGCGGTGATGGCACCACCGCCAGCGTGCAGGCCCTGACCCGCGACGACCTTCTGGCCGCCTATCACGGCGCCTTGGCCCGCGACCGCATCTATGTGGCTGCGGCGGGCGATATCTCTGCCGCTGATCTGGGCAAGATGCTCGACAAGCTCTTGGGCGACCTGCCCGCCACGGGTGCCGCCCAACCCGCCGATGTTGCGCTGACGGCCGAGGGCGCGGTGATCACCCAAAGCTTCCCCGGCCCGCAAAGCGCGATCAGCTTTTATCAAGGCGGGATCAAATTCGAAGACCCCGATTACTTTGCCGCCACCATCCTGAACGAGATTTTGGGCGGCAATGGCTTTTCCTCGCGCCTGATGGATCAGGTGCGCGAAAAGCGCGGCCTGACTTACGGCATCGACACCAGCCTAGCGGCCTATGATCACGGCGCGATCCTGGCGGGGTCGGTGGCGACCGCAAACGACAAAGCCGCCGAGGCGATGCAGGTGATCCGCGATGTCTGGGCCGATGTGGCCAAGAACGGCGTGACGCAAAAAGAGGTCGACGATACCAAGACTTACCTGACCGGCTCGTATCCGTTGCGGTTCGACGGCAACGCCCGAATCGCCTCGATCTTGGTGGGCATGCAGATGCTGGGCCTGCCCGTGACCTATCCCGCCACCCGCAACGCCAAGGTGCAGGCTGTGACGTTGGCCGATGTGAACAGGGTCGCCGCCTCGCTTCTCACCCCCGATAAGCTGACCTTTGTCGTGGTGGGCGATGCCAAAGGGGTTGCTTCCAGCAACTAAGCAAATCTGTAGCCTGCAAGTTTTTTCCCTGCTACAGCTAGGGGCATGAACAGTCAGGCCCCCAATAGGATGCGTCCGGAAATCAAATTGCTGGACGAGGCCGCGATCAACCGGATCGCGGCGGGCGAGGTTGTGGAACGCCCCGCCTCTGCCGTCAAAGAGCTGGTCGAAAACGCTTTAGATGCCGGCGCGCGGCGCATCTCGGTGGATTACGCCGCCGGTGGCAAGCTGCTGATCCGCGTGACAGACGATGGCTGCGGCATGACGGCGGCTGATTTGCCGCTGGCTGTGGCCCGCCATGCCACGTCGAAGATTGACGGGTCAGACCTGCTCAACATCCGCTCTTTCGGCTTTCGCGGCGAGGCCTTGGCAAGCCTTGGGTCGGTGGGTCGGCTTACCCTCACCTCGCGCACGGCGGGGGATGACGGGGCCAGCCTGACGGTGGCAGGTGGGCGCATGGGCCAAGTGCGCCCCGTAGGGGCTGTGCAAGGCACGGTGGTGGAACTGCGCGATCTGTTTTACGCCACACCCGCTCGCCTGAAATTTCTGCGCACCGATCGGGCCGAAGCAGGGGCCATCGCTGATGTCATGCGCCGCCTAGCCATGGCCGAACCGCAGGTGGGCTTTTCCCTGAACGAAGTGAGTGACGGCGAAGCCCCGCGCAGCCTGTTGCGCCTTGACCCCGAGAACGGCGATTTCTTTGACGCCCTGCAACGCCGCCTGACCCGCCTTCTGGGGGCCGATTTCACCGCCAACGCCCTGCGCCTAGATGTAGAGCGCGACGGGATGCGCCTGTCAGGCTATGCCGCCCTGCCCACCTATTCGCGCGGCTCTTCTGTGCAGCAGTTTGTCTTTGTGAACGGGCGTCCGGTGTTGGACCGCTTGCTGCTTGGCGCGCTGCGGGTGGCTTACTTGGATGTTCTGTCGCGCGACCGCTACCCTGCCGCCGTCTTGAACCTGATCTGCGATCCCGAACGGGTGGACGTCAACGTCCACCCCGCCAAATCCGAAGTGCGCTTTCGTGACCCTGAAGCGGCGCGCAGTCTGATCATCACGGGCCTGCGAACCGCGCTGTCGGGGGCTGGGCACCGCGCATCCACCACCGTGGCGGGGGCCACTTTGGCAGCGCTGCGCCCTGAACCCCAAAGCGCACAGACACCGCGCATCTACCAGATGGACCGCCCCTCAGGTGCCAGCCTGTCACGCTCGTTTGCGCTGCAAGCGCCTTCCGGCTTTGCCGAACCCCCTGCGGCCCCGTTGATCTATGACGCGCAGCCTATGGCGCAAGCCGAAAGCTTCCCGCTTGGGGCTGCGCGGGCGCAGGTGCATGAAAACTATATCATCGCCCAAACCCAAAGCGGCATCGTGATCGTCGACCAGCACGCCGCCCACGAGCGGCTGGTCTACGAACGCCTGAAACGCCAGCGCGACGAGACGGGGATCAAGGCGCAAGCCCTGCTGATCCCCGAAATCATCGAACTTGACGCCACCGATGCCGCCCGCCTTCTGGCCATGGCCAGCGACCTTTCGGCTTTGGGCCTAACGGTGGAACCCTTCGGCGGCCATGCCATCGCGGTGCGCGAAACGCCCGCGATTTTGGGCAATGTCTCTGCCCGCGCCTTGGTGCAAGATGTGCTGGACGAGTTGGCCGATCAGGGCGACAGCCCGTCTTTGCTGGCCAAGATGGATGCCATCCTAAGCCGCATGGCGTGCCACGGGTCGATCCGCTCGGGCCGCCAAATGCGGGCCGAGGAAATGAACGCCCTGTTGCGCGAAATGGAAGATACGCCCCTGTCCGGCCAATGCAACCACGGGCGGCCCACCTATGTAGAGCTGAAACTGTCGGATATCGAACGATTGTTCGGTCGGCGATAATTCTGGCGATGGAAAGCCGCTAACCTCAAGAGCCCCCCATGATCACCCATTTATCCGCCGCCCAGTTTACCCTCATGCCTTGGGCCAATGGCAAAGGCACAACCGTTGAACTGCTGCGGGTGGAACGTGAAGGGCGGCTGATCTTGCGCCTGTCACGCGCGATGGTGGTGGAGGATGGGAATTTTTCGATCTTCCCCGGCATCTCGCGTAACCTAACCGTCCTCAGCGGGCCGGGGTTTGATCTGGTGGGCCAAGGGATGCACCTGTCCGCCCGCCTTCTGCACCCCGTGGCCTTTGCAGGCGATGTTGCGCTGCGCGCTGTGGGGGTGGCCGAACCGTGCGAGGATTTCAACGTCATGACCGCCGCCGATCTGCCCCCCGCACGGGTGAGTGTTCACCCCGCAGGGGCCACAGCCCATGGTGCGCTGTTAGCGCTGGCCGCAGGGCAGATTGGCGGGGTGGCGGTGGCGCAGTATGACGTGGTGCTGACCGCTGACCCCCTGTTGGCCGATATGCCCGTGATCGCCGTGCAGGCGGTCGGGCTTTAGCAGTACCGCTCGATCGCTTGGGTTTGGTGATCGCCGTAACGGTCGCCGTAGGCAAAACCAGCGGGCAGGATGCGGTTGATCTCGGCGAGGTCTTCCGCTGTCAGCACGATTTCTGCCCCCTGCGCAAACTGCCTCAGGTGCGCTGCCGATCGCGTGCCGGGGATCGGAATCAAATGCGGCCCGCGTGACAAAACCCACGCGAGGGCCGTGGCCGGGGTTGACCATCCGCGCGCAGCGCAAAAGCCGCGAAATTCGTTGATCTTGGCCGTATTGGCTGAAAAATTCGGCTCGGTAAACCGCGGGTTGGTGCTGCGAAAGCCATCGGTCGGCGGCGCAATCGGGCTGTCGCCCAGCATCCCCCGCGCAAGGGGCGAGAAGGGGATGAACGCCACGCCCAACTGCGCACAGGTCTGGATCAGGCCCAGTTCCGGCTGGCGTGTCCAAAGCGAATATTCGTTCTGAATCGCCGTGCAAGGATGCACCGCATGGGCGCGGCGCAGCGTATCGGGGGCCACTTCTGACATGCCGTAGCCGCCAATTTTGCCCTCGTCGATGAAGCGCTGCAGGGTGCCCACCACCTCTTCAATCGGGCGGGCGTGTTCGCGGCGGTGGATGTAGAACAACTCGACATGGTCGCGCTGTAACCGCCGCAGGGATATTTCCAGTTCTGCGCGCAAATGCGCTTCGGAATTGTCGATCCGGCGCGGGGTTTGGTTGACCACGCTGGCCTTGGTGGCAATCGCCACCTGCGGTTTGCGCAATCCCAGCCAGTGGCCGATAACATCCTCGGACAGGCCCATGCCGTAGATATTGGCGGTGTCGATAAAGGTCATCCCCGCGTCCAGCATCGCATCCAGACAGGCAAGGCTTTCGGCCTGATCGGTCGGCCCGAAGATGCCGCCAAAAGACATGGCCCCAAGGCCGATGGCAGACACTTGCAAATTGCCTAAAGCGCGGGTTTTCATGCTTTAGCTTTCCAAAAATGCGGCTTGCAGCGCAACTTCGACCATCGCCCCGAAGGATCGTTCGCGTTGATCGGCGGGCAGGGCTTCATGGGTCAGGATATGGTCGGAAATCGTCAGCACCGCCAAGGCGCGGCGCTGGTAGCGGGCGGCCAGCATGTACAACTCTGCCGCTTCCATTTCCACGCACAAGGTGCCGTGGCGTTGCAACTGGTCGGACAGGTCTTGGCGTTCGTCATAAAAGGTGTCTGACGAATAAATCCCGCCGACATGCACCGGAACGCCGATCTGCAAGGCCGCCTTATGCGCCGCACTCAACAGGCCAAAATCCGCACAGGGCGCGAAGTTCATCTCTTTAAAGATCGACCGCGACGGCGACCCGTTGGTCGAGGCCGTCTGCGCCAGTACCACATCGCGCACCTTCACATGGCTTTGCAAAGCCCCCGCCGATCCGATGCGGATCAGCGTTTGCGCGCCGTAATCGCGGATCAACTCGTTGGCATAGATCGACAAAGACGGCATCCCCATGCCGCTGCCGTGGATCGTCACACGGTGCCCGCGCCATGTGCCGGTATAGCCCAGCATCCCGCGCACTTCGTTCACCAGCACCGGATTTTCCAGAAACGTCTCAGCCGCCCAGCGCGCCCGGTAGGGGTCGCCCGGCAAAAGAACGGTTTCGGCGATGTCGCCGGGTTTTGCTGCGATATGAAAGGTCATGCTGCGCTCCTGTTTGGGGCAACTTATCCAGCGCAGGGCGCAAAGGCTAGGTCGCTATAACGTTATAGCTTGCTTTTTGCGGCAGAATCCCGCACAGCGCGGCCAAACTTTCGCGGGGGATAAGGCCATGCCGGATATCGACACACTCTTGGATCAGATGAGCTTGGACGAGCAGGTATCCCTGCTGTCGGGCGCTGATTTCTGGTCGGTCGCGGGCAATGATCGCTTGGGCACCCGCTGGCTGCGCGTGACCGATGGGCCGAATGGGGCGCGGGGTGGCGGGTCGCTGGTGGGCGGTGTGAAATCAGCGGCGTTTCCGGTGGGCATCGCCTTGGGTGCCACATGGGATCCGGCCCTGACAGCCGAAGTTGGCCGCGCTTTGGCGCAAGAGGTGAAATCCAAAGGCGCCCATGTCTCGCTTGCGCCGACCTGTAACATCCAGCGCTCTGTCACCAATGGGCGCAATTTTGAATGCTATTCCGAAGACCCGATCTTAACGGCAGAGCTGGCCGTGGGCTATATTCAGGGCCTGCAGGGCGAGGGGATCTCGGCCACGATCAAGCATTTCGTGGGCAACGAAAGCGAGATCGAGCGGACGACGATGTCATCCGACATAGATGAGCGCACCCTGCGCGAGGTTTATCTGGTGCCCTTTGAGGCGGCGGTGAAGCGGGCCAAGACATGGGGGATCATGTCGTCGTATAACAAGCTCAACGGCACCTATACGGCGGAAAACCAGTGGCTTTTGACCAAGGTTTTGCGCGAAGAGTGGGGCTATGACGGCGTGGTCATGTCGGATTGGTTCGGCTCTCGGTCCACCGAGCCCACGGTAAACGCGGGGCTTGATCTGGAAATGCCGGGGCCCACGCGTGACCGTGGCGATAAGCTGATTGCCGCCGTGCAGGCGGGGTTGGTGTCTGTTGAGACCATCCGCACCCGTGCGGGCAATATGCTGCGGCTGATGGCGCGGGTGGGGTCGCTGAACGATCACCGCCCCCCCCACGAAGTGGCCGAAGATCGCCCCGAACACCGCGCCCTTATCCGCCGTGCGGGGGCCGAAGGGGCCGTGTTGCTCAAGAACGACGGGCTGCTGCCGCTGGCGCGCACAGGCACGGTCGCGGTGATCGGGCCAAATGCGAAAGAGGCGCAGATCATGGGCGGCGGGTCAGCCCAGTTGAACCCGCATTACCGCGTCTCGCCTTGGGATGGGCTGGTGGCCTCTTTGGGCGAAGGGCCGCTGACCTATGCGGCGGGGTGTGACAATCACCGCTTTGAACCCGTGCTGACGGGGGATTTCGCGGTGGAATTCTTCGCGGGCCGCAGTTTGCAGGGCCAACCCCTGCACCGCGAAACGCTCAGCGATTTGATGGCCTTCTGGATCCCGCCCTTGGGTGGTGGTGCGGTCGATCCGGCCAACTTCTCGGCCCGCGTGACGGGGGTGTTTACGCCCACCGTATCGGGCTTGCACCGCGTGGGCGTTTTTGCGGCGGGCTATGCCAAGGTCTATGTTGACGGCCACCTGATCGCCAACGCATGGGACGGCTGGCGCAAAGGGCGCACCTTCTTTGAAGAGGGCTGCGACGAGGTGGTGGGCGAGGTCACCCTGACCGCAGGCCAAGCCCATCAGGTGGTGGTCGAGTTCTGCAACAAACCCGCCGACAATTTGGTCTTTGCGGGCCTGCGGGTCGGCATCGGTCGCCCCTTGGGCGATGAAGATATCGCCGAAGCCGCGCGCGTGGCGGCCGCGGCGGACCGCGCCGTGGTCTTCGTGGGCCGTTCGGGCGAATGGGATACCGAAGGATCGGATCTGGAAAGCATCGCGCTTCCCGGTCGCCAAGACGAACTGGTCGCCGCCGTATTGGCCGCCAACCCCAACACCGTGGTCGTGCTGCAAACCGGCGGTCCGGTAGAGATGCCGTGGCTTGCCAAAGCCCGCGCTGTCTTGCAGGCGTGGTACCCCGGGCAAGAGGCGGGCAATGCCATCGCCGATGTGCTTTTGGGCACCGAACCCGGTGGCCGCTTGGCGCAAACCTTTCCCCGCATCTGGTCGCATAACCCCACCCACAGCCAAGATCGCCAGATCTATCCCGGTCTGAACGGCCATGTGCGCTATGAGGAGGGCACGTTTATCGGCTATCGCCATTACGACCGGATGGGGATCGAACCGCTGTTCCCCTTTGGCCACGGCCTGTCTTACACAAGCTTTGATCTGACCGATGTGGTGGCCAGCGCCACAGGAGTGACGGCCTCCGTCACCAACACGGGCGACAGGGCGGGGTCAACAGTCGTGCAGGTCTATGTGGGCCAAAAGGCGGCTTCGGTGCCGCGCCCGATCAAAGAGCTGAAGGGCTTTGCCAAGGTGCACCTAGCTGCCGGCGAAAGCCGTCAGGTGAATATCGCCCTAGACGACCGCGCCTTTGCGTTCTTCGATGTCACCGTCGGCCAATGGCGGATCGAAGCGGGGGCGTTTGACATCTCTACCGGTTTCTCTGCCGCCGATCTGCGTGCGGTGGGTGTGGTGGAACGCGCCGCTGCGCTGCTGGCGGTGTAAGCCTAAGCGGCAGACGGCACGGCGCAAATAGAAAGCGCAGGCCTTAGGCGGCCTGCGCTTTTGTGTCTGCCAGACCCACAATGTCAAACATAATGCGGTTCAGGTCGAAGTCCTTGGGCGTGTAGATCGCCGCCACCCCAAGCGCCAACAGCGCCTGAGCATCCGCGTCAGGGATGATGCCGCCGATGATCAGAGGCGTGGAAAGCCCCGCATCGCGCAGACCTGTCAGCACGTCAGCCACCAAGGGCATATGGCTGCCCGACAGGATCGACAGGCCGATGACATGGGGCGACACCTCTAACGCTTGGGCCACGATGTCGGCAGGGGTGTGGCGGATGCCGTCGTAATGGATCGCCATGCCGCAATCGCGGGCGCGGGCGGTGATCTGTTCGGCCCCGTTGGAATGGCCATCCAATCCGGGCTTGCCCATCAACAGCTTCAAGCGGCGGCCAAGGCGGGTTGACACCAGATCGACCGCGGCGCGGATCGCATCCAACCCCTCGGTCCGGTTCGACGGCGCAGGGTTTACCCCGGTGGGCGCGCGGTATTCGCCAAAGGCTGCGCGAATAGCCGCCCCCCATTCGCCCGTCGTCACCCCCGCCTTGGCCGCAGCAATCGACGGCGGCATGATGTTTTCCCCCGACAGGGCGGCTTCGCGCAGCCGCAGCAAGGCGCGGCTAACCGCAACACCGTCCCGATCTGACCGCCACGCATGCAGGCGGGCGATCTGATCGGCCTCAGCCGCCGGATCGGTGGTGAAGATCGACGCGATGCCCGTGGTCAGCGGCGACGGTTCCGCCTCGCGGTAGCGGTTCACGCCCACCACCACTTGCGCGCCACTTTCAATGCGGCCCAAACGGTCAGAGTTCGCCTCGACCAGACGGGATTTCATATGGGGAATGGCGGCGACCGCCCCGCCCATCGCGTCAATCTGGGCCAGTTCTTCAAGGGCAGCGGCCTTCAGCGCCGCCACCTTGGCCGCAATCGCGGGGTTGTCGTCGAAGATATCGGCATATTCCAGAAGATCCGTCTCATAGGCCAAGATTTGCTGCATCCGCAGCGACCATTGCTGATCCCACGGGCGCGGCAGGCCCAGCGCCTCGTTCCACGCGGGCAGTTGCACGGCGCGCGCGCGGGCGTTTTTTGACAGGGTCACGGCCAGCATCTCGATCAAAATCCGCGCCACGTTGTTTTCGGGCTGCTGTTCGGTCAAGCCCAGCGAGTTCACCTGCACCCCATAGCGAAAGCGGCGCAGGCGTTCGTCGGTGATGGCGTAGCGGGTTTGGCACAGATCGTCCCACATCTCGACAAAGGCGCGCATTTTGCAAATCTCGGTCACAAAGCGAATGCCTGCGTTCACGAAAAACGAAATGCGCCCGACCATGGCGGGGAAATCCTGCGCGGGTACCTTGGCGCGCAGATCGTCCAGCACGGCGATGGCGGTGGCCAAGGCATAGGCCAATTCCTGTTCCGGCGTCGCCCCCGCTTCTTGCAGGTGATAGGAGCAGATGTTCATCGGGTTCCACTTGGGCAGGGCCTGCGCCGTGTAAGCCGCCACGTCGGTGATCATGCGCAAAGATGGGGCCGGCGGGCAGATATAGGTGCCGCGCGACAGATATTCCTTGATGATGTCATTTTGCACCGTGCCTTGCAGGGCGGCAATATCGGCCCCCTGCTCTTCGGCCACAGCAACATACAGCGCCAAAAGCCAAGGGGCCGTGGCGTTGATCGTCATCGAGGTGTTCATCTGCCCCAAGGGAATATCGGCAAACAGCGCGCGCATGTCGCCCAGATGGGCAATGGGCACACCCACTTTGCCCACCTCGCCCCGCGCAAGGATATGGTCGCTGTCATAGCCCGTCTGGGTTGGCAGATCGAAGGCCACCGACAGGCCGGTTTGCCCCTTGGCCAGATTGCCGCGATACAGCGCGTTGGATGCCGCAGCGGTCGAATGCCCCGCATAGGTGCGAAACAGCCAAGGTTGGTCTTTTTGCGTCTGCATCATCTGGCCCCGCGCGGCAAACTTGAATCGGTATGGTAATTTTCTTTCGTCCTGCGCTGGATAGCAGCAAGTTTTGGCAAGTGTCAATTCGCTGCATCGCGGCGGGAGCGGCATTTGCACCCCGCTTTCGCCTGTGGCATGCAAGTGCGATGACCCAAACCATCCCGATCCCGCTATGGCTATTGCTGCTGATTTTGGCCTTTGCGATAACCTCTTTCCTGTCAAACTTCCTGTTCCCCTCGGTGCGCTGGTTCTTTCGCCGCCGCATCGAACGCTGGGTGGCGCGGTTGAACGAACGGCTTGACCGGCCGATTGACATTTTCAAACTGGCCGCGCGGCAGGACCGCATTGCGCGGCTGGCCTATGACAGCCAAGTTTTGGCCGCCGTCACCGAACATGCCGCAGCCCAAGGCATCCCCGCCTCGGTCGCGTTTCAAGAGGCGCGGCACTACGCGCGCGAGATTGTGCCGGGCTTTTCGACCACGCTCTATTTCGGCGTGATGATTACTTTGGCCAAATGGCTGACGCGCCAGTTATACCGCGTGCGCTTTGACCCGATGGATCAGGTTTTGGCGGGGGTAGAGCCTGACGCGACGGTGGTTTTTGTGATGAACCACCGGTCCAACATGGATTATGTGCTGGTGACGTGGCTTGTGGCCAACCGCGCCTCAATCTCTTACGCCGTAGGGGAATGGGCGCGGGTCTGGCCGTTTTCGCGCTTTATCCGCGCTTTGGGGGCCTATTTCATCCGGCGCGGGTCGAAAAATACGCTCTACCGCAAGGTTTTGGCCCGTTATGTGCAGATGACCACGGCCGAAGGCATCACGCAGGCGATCTTTCCCGAAGGCGGCTTAAGTCTGGATGGCAGGGTGGGTCCGGCCAAGCTGGGGCTGTTGTCGTACATCATGGCAGGGTTTGATCCGGCAGGACGGGATGTGGTGTTTGTGCCCGTGGGTCTGGCCTATGACCGCGTGCTGGAAGACACGGTGCTGCTGCAAGCCGCCGCCCAAGGGGCGCGGCGGTTCGGGGTTAATCCGCTGCGGGTGCTGGTCAAGGCGGTGCTGGCGGTGGTGCGCGTGGTGACAGGGCGCTACCGGCGCTTTGGCACGGCGGCGGCGGCCTTTGGCGCACCCTTATCGCTGCGCGCCTATCTGGCCGAAGTGCCAGACGGCGCGGCAGAAGGCTTGGCCGCGCGGATGATGCAAGCCATCGAGCGGGTGGTGCCCGTGGTGCCCGTGGGTTTGGTGGCGGCGGCGCTGATGGAAGCGCCCGCAGATCGGGCGGACTTGCTGCGCACCCTTTCGCGCCTGTCCAGCACGCTTGAGGCCCGCGGGGCAGAGCTAAAGCTGGCCCCTGACGGGCTGCAAGCGACGCTGGACGAGGGGCTGTCGACGCTGATCACCCGCCGAATCGTGACCGCAGATTTGCAGCCCGTGCCCGCGCAGCGCGGGCTTTTGCAGTTTTACGCCGCACCTGTGCAGCAAAGGCTGGGGCTTTAAGCCCCGCCATGCCGCGATGCGGCAGACATAAAATTACAAAATACCATCGTTTTCATTTGCAATCTTGCGTGAGTGTTTATATTCAAACCCTCAACCACCCGCGATTCCGCGGCGCAGCACGATAGGAGGCCCCAATGGCGCTCGATTCCCCCAAACTGGCCTATGACGCGCCGGTGAAAGACCTGTATGCCGTGGGCGAGATGCCGCCCTTGGGCCATGTGCCCGCCCAAATGTACGCTTGGGCCATCCGCCGCGAACGCCACGGCGAGCCGGATAAGGCGATGCTGGTTGAAGTGGTGGAAACGCCCGAAATTGACGCGCATGAAGTGCTGGTTTTGGTCATGGCGGCGGGGGTCAATTACAACGGCGTCTGGGCCGCATTGGGCACGCCCATCAGCCCCTTTGACGGCCACGGCGAACCGTTCCACATCGCGGGGTCCGATGCCTCGGGGATCGTGTGGAAAGTGGGCGACAAGGTCAAACGCTGGAAAGTCGGCGACGAGGTGGTGATCCACTGCAACCAAGACGACGGCGATGACGAAGAATGCAACGGTGGCGACCCGATGTTTTCGCCCAGCCAGCGCATCTGGGGCTATGAAACCCCAGACGGGTCTTTTGCCCAGTTCACCCGCGTGCAGGCCCAGCAATTGATGCGCCGCCCCGCCCACCAATCATGGGAGGAATCGGCCTGCTATACCCTGACCCTCGCCACCGCCTACCGTATGCTCTTTGGCCACAAACCGCATGAATTGCGGCCCGGTCAGAACGTGCTGGTCTGGGGGGCCTCGGGCGGGCTTGGGTCTTATGCGATCCAGTTGATCAACACGGCGGGCGGCAATGCGATCGGGGTGATCAGCGACGAAGACAAGCGCGACTTTGTCATGGGGCTTGGGGCAAAAGGTGTGATCAACCGCAAGGATTTCAACTGCTGGGGCCAGATGCCCACGGTGAACACCCCCGCCTATAAGGACTGGTTCAACGAGGTGCGCAAATTCGGCAAAGCGATCTGGGAGATTACGGGCAAAGGCAACAGCGTTGATATTGTCTTTGAACACCCCGGCGAGCAAACCTTTCCCGTCTCGGTCTTTTTGGTCAAGCGCGGCGGCATGGTGGTGATCTGTGCGGGAACGACCGGCTACAACCTGACGCTGGACGCCCGCTATCTGTGGATGCACCAAAAGCGCGTGCAGGGCAGCCATTTTGCCAACCTCAAACAGGCGAGTGCGGCCAACCAGTTGATGATCGAACGCCGGCTGGACCCGTGCCTGTCAGAGGTGTTTTCTTGGGCCGAAATCCCCGCGGCCCATATGAAAATGCTCAAGAACGTGCACAAACCGGGCAATATGGCCGTGTTGGTGCAAGCCCCGCGCACGGGCCTGCGCACCTTTGAAGACACGTTGGAAGCCAGCCAGACCCGCTAAACGTTTCCAAGCCGCCGACAGTGTGTTGCGGGTTGGGTGGGTTATTTCGGGCGGCCTGCGTGCTTAGATACACAGGGCATTCGGTGGGAATGCCATCTGGAATGCCATCTGGCGCGGGGCAATCATGGGCTACGAGTGGATTTTTGATGTGCTGAAAGACCTGCGCTCTTTTGCCCAAGTCAACGGCATGTCTGCCCTTGCCGCCAAAGCGGACGAGGCGTTGAAGATCGCCGCGGTCGAAGTGTCGGTGCTGACCGATGCCAGCCAAAGCGGCCCGCCGCCGCGCCCGCCCTCGGCCCATTGATCAAACCTTGGGCACTGGTCCTTGGCGGGGCGGTGGCCTAAGGTGGGCGCATGGCAAGCCTTCCCGCAATCACCTTCTCTGACGATCAGGCCGAGGCTTACGACCGCGTCGCAGCTGATCTTTTCGCCGTGGGCGTTGATATCGGCGAAGGCGCGCTGTCGCCCATGGCCGAAGGCAAAGCCTCGGTTCTGGCGATTTTGGGCAAGGCGGGGTCGGGCAAGACGATGCTGTTGGCCAGCCTGTACCGCGCGCTGAAAGAAGCGGGGGTGGACATCGTCTCGGGCGATTACGAAGGGCGCAAGCGCAAGGATCGGCGCACTTTGGCCGTGCTGGCGCCCACCAACAAAGCCGCCTCGGTGCTGCGGTTGCGCGGGGTGCCTGCGACCACGATCCACCGCATCCTGTATACGCCCGTCTATGACCCGCAATATGAAAAGATCGCCGAATGGCTGGCGGGCAATCTGCCGCGCCCTGCGGTCGAAGGGCTGACGGAACTGGCACTGGACCGCGCCTTTGCCTTTTACCAGCAGGTGCCCTCTATCCCCGGCGCTTTGGCGGCGGCAGGTCTGCGGGGCAGCGATTTCATCAAGGGCTGGAAACGGCGCGAAGAGCCGTTGGATGTGGGCTTTGTTGACGAAAGCTCGATGCTGGATGAACGCCAGTTGGAAGATCTGCGCGAGATTTTCCCAACCCTTGTGCTCTTTGGCGACCCTGCGCAGTTGGCCCCCGTGGGCCAATCGGGGGCGATGGTTTTTGACAAGCTGGGCGATAGCCGCAAAATGGTGCTCAGCCGCATTCATCGGCAAGCGCAAGACAACCCGATTCTGGATTTGGCGCATGCCTTGGGGGATACGACCCTGCGGTTTGAGGATTTCGAAGCCATGGTCCAAGACGCCGCCCGCCGCGATGATCGGGTGGTGTGGGCGGAACGCGTCTCATCCGATCTTATGGCACGCAGCCCTGTGCTGGTCTGGCGCAATGTGACCCGCATCAAGCTGATCCAAGCCTTTCGCGCCGCCCACAATGCGCCCGAAGACGCGCTGTTGCCCGGTGAACCGCTGATCTGCGACGGCATCGAACTGCCGCTGAAGCACCGCAAAAAGCGCATTGATCTGGAAGCGCGCGGCCTGATCAAAGGCGCGCAGGTGATCTACCTTGGCCCCGGCAAGCGCGAGGGTTTTGCGCGCATGCATGTGGTGGGGGCAGAAGACCCGCAAATCTCGGCCGCCTGTATCATCAAGATCGAAAAACCCGATGAGGAGGAACCCTTTATCCCCTCTGCCGCCAATATGGGCGCGGCCTTTCTGCACGGCGCTGCGGTGACCATCCACAAAGCCCAAGGCTCGCAATGGGAAGATGTGCAGGTCTTTGCCCCCGACCTATGGGCCGCCGCCCAAGCCGGACGGTCCGAAGCGGGCCTGCCGCTGTGGAAACGCTTGGCCTATGTGGCCATCACCCGCGCCGAAAAGCGCCTGCATTGGGTGGTGCGCAACCGCCTTGCCCTGCCCAAGGCCCCGCTGGGCGTGGCCGACCTTGTCACACGCCCCGCCCCCCTGACACTGGAAGGGCTGGAAGCGCAAGCCAGCCTAAGCTAGGCTAGGCCCAGCCAAGGAGTCCGCCATGACCTGCGTTTTCGTCCAATTCCGCTGCACCCCCGGCCGCACCTATGCCGTGGCCAGCGCCATCTATGACCGCGAGGCGGTGAGCGAGCTTTATTCCACCAGCGGCGAATATGACCTGATCGCCAAAGTCTATATCCCCGACGGCGAGGATGTGGGCCATTACCTGTCTCAACGATTGTTCGATATTCCCGACATTGTGCGCACCTTGACCACGATGACGTTCAAGGCCTTTTAGCGCAGCACTTTACGCCCCCGGGGCCAGCCCCGGACCCCGGAGTATTTGCCACCAAGATGAAGGGGGGGGTGCGGGGGGGTTAAAGCCAAGGATCGCGGTGTGTGCCGATCGCTTGTGCGACAGTTGTAAAGCCGTCACGCGCTAAAAGGGTATCGAGCCCACGCGCCA
>JBAXLX010000017.1:0-20615 GCA_037134595.1 Pseudomonadota bacterium | reverse complement strand
CTGCACCAAAAGACAGACCTCACACGCCTGAGCGCCGATCTGCACCAAGCCGCGCAGCATATCGCCCCCCGACAAAGCCGGTTCCACCGCCAAAACCGCCGCAACATCGCAGGTCAGGCTGATGCTGCGCAAGGGCTGCAAGCCGCTCAAGGCCACGGGCGCACCCACCATATCCGCAGGGGCCACCCAGATCACGCCGTCTTGTTCCACACAGGCAAAGGCCGCCACGCGGATCGTCGCAGGCGGGGTCAGCGCGGGATGGGCGGGGATATGTTTGCACCCGCCATCGGCACCGTACATCCAACCGTGATAGATGCAGGCCAAAGTCTCGCCCCGCACAAAGCCGTGCGACAGGCGCATGCCGCGGTGCGGGCAGCGGTCGTTCCACGCCTGCACGCGGCCCGAAGCACTGCGCCAGACAGCCAGATCTTGGCCCTGCCAATGGCCAGCCATGGCCACCGCCTTGGGCAGATCTTGCGACAGGCCGGTAGCAATCCAACGCGGTGTCATTCAACGCTCCTTCCTGAAGACGCAGTCTTTCGGCTTGACGCGCCATGCTCTAGCCTTGTGGGCCACAAGAACCGGGCAGGCGGCGCCTTTGCCTAAGAATGCAGCAGCTTGGCGCGAAGTTGTACATGTTTCAGGCAGCGGGTGAAGCGTTTTTCACGTCCGGCAGATCGTTTGCCCTGTATCGATCCACCCGTTCCACCCAAACCTCTTGCGGGCCAAGGCTACAGGCCAAGGCCATAGCGTCCAGCAGGTCGGGCGGGCCACAGACGATCAGATCAACCCGTAGCGCAGTTTGCCCCAAGACCCGCACCCCCAGCCCAAGCTTGCCCGCATGCCGCGCGATCCAGACGGCAAAGCCCTGATCCCCCACCTGCCCGCATAGGGCGAAATGTTCGGTCACATCGCGCATGGCGTGGTTTGGCTGCATCACGGGGCACCTTGGGGGTCGGGACTTCATCCTTGCGGGCTTTGGGGCTTTTGGCCAGAGCAAACCACACGGCCCCGCCGCTTATCTTGCTGCGGCCCGCCCTTCCCTGCGGCGCGGCTTGGCGCTATGGTGGTGGCTACAGCGCGCTTTGGGCGCGCGGCCAATCCCATTGCTGAAAGGCTTTTTCGTCATGTCGCTGTTCAGCCGCCTTGCCTGCCTTGTCACCCTTGGCCTTTTGGCTGCCTTGCCTGCCAAAGCCTTTGAAACGGCCGCGTCGCATGTTTGGGTCTATGACATGACAACCCAGACCGTGCTTCTGGACAAAGCCGGCGATGAAGCCGTTCCCCCCGCGTCCATGTCCAAACTGATGACGATCGAAATGCTGTTTGACGCCTTGTCCGACAAGCGCGTTCAGATGGACACAACCTTTGGCGTCTCTGACAAAGCCGTCAGCTTCACCGCCCAAGGCGGGTCGACCATGTATTTGCAGCAAGGCGACAGGCCCACCGTGGCTGATCTGATCCAAGGCATGATCGTGAATTCCGGCAATGACGCCTGCACGGTGGTGGCCGAAGGCTTGGAAGGATCAGAAGAAGAATTCGCCCGCAAGATGACCGAGCGGGCCAAGACCTTGGGGCTGGAACATTCCACCTTTGCCAACTCGTCCGGCTGGCCCGATCCGCGCCAGCGGATGAGCATGCGCGACCTTGGCATGTTGTCGGTGCACCTGATCACCGCCTATCCCGACCTGTACCCCGGCTTTGCCCAGACCGAGTTCAACTACAAAGACCGCGCCCCCGCCAATGCCGACAACCGCAACCCGATCTTGGGCGTGGTGTCCGGCGCAGACGGGCTAAAAACCGGCCATACGACCGAGGCGGGCTATGGCATGGTAGGCTCGGTCAAACAGGGCGACCGGCGGATTGTCTTTGCCTTTTCGGGCCTATCGTCCAAAGAAGACCGCGCCAAAGAGGCAGAGGCGATTGCCAACTGGGCCTTCCGGCAGTTTTCGCTGAAGACGGTGGCCAAAGCGGGCGACACGGTGGCCGAGGCGCAGGTGTTCATGGGCGATGCCGGCACAGTGCCACTGGCACCAGCGCAGGATTTGCACCTGCTGATGCCCGCAGGTGCAGCAGGCGAGGTCTCTGCCGATGTGGTTTACACTGGCCCTATCAAGGCCCCCATCGCCAAGGGGGCAAAGCTTGGCCAACTGATCGTGCATGTGCCCGATTTGGGCGATCAAAGTTTCGATCTGTTCGCGGCAAGCGATGTGGGGGGGGCAGGCTTTGCCACGCGGCTTTGGGTCGCCGCATCGTATTTGCGCGCCAAATACGGACTGTAACCCATGGCGGGTCGGTTTTGGTCTTTTGAAGGGATTGACGGGTCGGGCAAATCCACCCAAGCTCGTCTTTTGGCGGCATCGCTGCGCGCGGCTGGCCACGAGGTGGTGCTGACACGCGAACCCGGTGGCAGCCCCGGTGCGGAAGACATCCGCCGTCTGGTGCTGGAAGGCGAAAGTGACCGCTGGTCCGCCGAGACCGAGATTTTGCTCTTCACCGCAGCGCGGCGCGACCATCTGGAAAAGACCATCCGTCCCGCGTTGGAACGGGGCGCAGTTGTGATCACCGACCGCTTCGCTGACAGCACACGCATGTATCAAGGCATATCGCGCGGCGATCTGGGCCAAGTGGTCGATGACCTGCACGCGCTGATGATCGGGGTGGAACCAGACCTGACCTTTCTGGTCGACCTGCCCGCCGAACTTGGCCTTGCCCGCGCACAAGCCCGTGCCGGGGCCGAGATGCGGTTTGAAGGGATGGGCCTTGCGATGCAAACCCTCATGCGCAGCGGCTTTCTGGCCTTGGCCGCCAAACACCCCCGCTTTGCCGTGATCGACGGCACATCTGCGCCAGAGACCATCGCCGCGCAGATTTTGGCCATCGCTTCAGCGCATTTGGGATGAGCGATATCCCCGAGCCAGACGCGCTTGACGGTGCCCCCCACCCGCGCCATGCCGCACAGGTTTTCGGCCACAAAGCCGCCGAGGCGACCTTTCTTGACGCCTTCACTGCCGGACGGTTGCACCACGCTTGGCTGATCAGCGGCCCCAAAGGGGTGGGCAAAGCCACCCTTGCCTGGCGCTTGGCGCGGTTCTTGCTGGCAACGCCCGAAGACGAAGGCGGGCTTTTTGCCCCCCCCAAACCCGCCACGCTGGACATCCCCGCCACCGACCCCGTGGCGCATCGCCTGTTGGCCCTGTCAGAACCGCGCCTGTTTTTGCTGCGCCGTCCCTATGATGACAAGGCCGAACGGGCGCGGGGCGAGATTACGGTGGATGAAACCCGCACCCTTCGCAATTTCCTAAGCCTGTCAGCGGCGGATGGCGGGCGGCGCGTGGTGATCATCGACAGTGCGGATGAGATGAACCGCTCTGCCGCCAATGGCATCTTGAAGGCGCTGGAAGAACCGCCTGCCAAGGTGACATTCTTGATCGTCAGCCACCAACCCGCCGACCTTTTGCCCACGATCCGCTCGCGCTGCCGCGATCTGCGGTTAGCGCCTTTATCCCCGCCCGACCTGTCAGATGCGCTGACCCAAGCGGGGGCCGAGATCAGCGCAGCTGACCGCGAGGGGCTGGCGCAGCTGGCCGGTGGATCCGTGGGCGAAGCCTTTCGCCTGTCGCACTTGGACGGGCTGAAGCTTTACGCCGCCCTGATCCGCCTGATGTCGACCCTGCCCAAACTCGACCGCCCCTTGGCCCGTGCTGTGGCCGAGGCGGGGGCCAACCGCAAAGCGCCTGAGGCGTTTGATCTGACCGTCACCCTGCTTGACGCGCTTTTGGCCCGCACCGCCCGCGCCGCCGCCACCCGCACCCTGCCGCCCGAAGCGGCCAAGGGCGAAGCCGCCCTGATCGAACGGCTGGCGCAAATTCCAGATGCCGCACTGGTCTGGGCCGATCTGGCGCAACATTTGGGCCTTAGGGCGCGCAAGGGCAAGGCGGTCAATCTTGACCCTGCCGCCCTTCTGATGGATATGCTTTTGAAGGTCGACGAGACGGCGGCGCAGGTCGTGAACAGGTGACAATATGAACGCCCCTTACGAACTGGTCGACAGCCACTGCCACCTCGACTTTGCCGATTTCGCAGACGAGCGTGACGCCGTTGTGGCGCGTGCGCGTGCCGCTGGCGTCACCCGCATGGTGACAATCTGCACCAAACTGCACCAAGAACCCGCCGTGCGGGCCATCGCCGAGGCTTACGAGGGCGTGTTTTACGCCGCAGGCACCCATCCGATGTCTGCGGCGAGCGAACCCTTGGCCACGCTGGAGCAATTGGTGGCCCTTGCCCGCCATCCCAAATTCGTCGGCATTGGCGAGACGGGCCTAGATTACCACTACACTGCCGACAGTGCGCAGGTGCAAAAGACCTCGCTGCGGGTGCATATTCAAGCGGCCCAAGACACCGGATTGCCACTGATCATCCACGCCCGTGCGGCAGATGACGATATGGAAGCGATCTTGGCCGAAGGGATGCGCGCCAAGCCCTATTCTTGCGTGATGCACTGCTTTTCATCGGGCCAAAGGCTGGCGACAGCAGCACTTGAGATGGGGTTTTATCTGTCAATGTCGGGGATTGCGACCTTTCCCAAAAGCTCCGATCTGCGCGATATTTTCGCCACAGCCCCGCTCAACCGCATCCTTTTGGAAACCGACAGCCCTTATCTGGCCCCGATCCCGCATCGCGGCAAACGCAACGAACCCGCCTATACCGCCTTCACCGCCAAAACCGGCGCTGCGATCTATGGCCTGACCGAGGCCGAGTTTGCCGCCGCAACCACCGCCAACTTTGACCGCTTGTTCACCCGCGCCGCCCGCGCAGCGAAGGCTGCATGATGGCCAGCTTGCGCTTTACAATCTTGGGCTGCGGGTCTTCGGGCGGTGTGCCGCGCCTTGGGGGCGATTGGGGGCAGTGTGATCGGACCAACCCCAAAAACCGCCGCCGCCGCTGTTCGATGCTGGTCGAGCGGATTGATGGCGATGCCCGCACAAGGGTGCTGATCGACACCTCACCCGATATGCGCGAGCAGTTGTTAGACGCAGGTGTGGGCACCTTGGACGGGGTGGTGTTCACCCATTCCCACGCCGACCATACCCACGGCATCGACGATCTGCGCCAGATCGTGTTCAACACCGGCAACCGCCTGCCCGTTTGGGCCGATGGGGCCACCGAAAATGCCCTGATCGCGCGGTTTGGTTATGCCTTTGTGCAACCCCAAGGCTCGCCCTATCCGCCGATTTTAGACCTGCACGCCATCCGCGACCAACCCTTTGATGTCAGCGGCCCCGCAGGCCCGATCACCTTTACCCCCTTTGTGGCCGACCATGGCACGATGCAGGCTTTGGGCTTTCGCATCGGCCCGCTTGCCTATCTGCCCGATGCCGTGGCCCTGCCCGACCCAAGCTGGCCGGCGGTGCAAGACCTGCACGTCTGGGTGGTGGATGCGCTGCGCCGCAAGCCGCACCCGACCCATGCCCATCTGGAGATGACCTTGGGCTGGATTGCCAAGGCCAAACCCGCCCGTGCTGTGCTGACCAATATGCATCTGGATATGGATTATGAAACCCTGCGGGCCGAACTGCCCGAGGGGATTGATCCGGCCTATGACGGCATGACGATCACCATCGACCAGATCGCCTGACATGGGCCTGTTGCTAGACGTGATCCTGCCGGTGTTTGTCGTGATCGGCTTTGGCTATAGCATGGCCAAATGGGGCGGCATGTCGGACAGCACGGTCGATGCGCTGATGTGGTTTGCGCAAAACATCGCCGTGCCTGCGCTGCTGTTTCGCCAGATCTCGCTGATTGATCTGAAGACCAGCTTTCACCCCGGCCTGATTGGCAGCTTTTACACCGGAGGGTTCTTGTGCTTTGCCGCAGGCTTCTTTGGCGCGTGGAAACTGTTCAACCGCCCCTTGGAAGAGGCGGTGACGACCGGATTTGCCTGTATGTTCTCTAACTCGCTGCTGTTGGGGCTGCCAATCACCGAACGCGCCTATGGCCCTGCAGCGCTGAGCGGCAATTACGCCATCATCGCGATGCATTCGCCGATGTTTTACGCCTTTGGCATCACCTTGATGGAACTGGTGCGCAGCCATGGGCAGGGTCTGTCAGGGCGCGTGCTGGTGGTTAAGGTGGTGCGGGCCATCTTCAGCCAATCCTTGGTGCTGGCGATCACCTTGGGCATGATCGTCAACCTGTCAGGTGTGACAATGCCGGCAGCGGTGGATGCCGCAGCCGAGATGCTGGGCAAGGCGGGCCTACCCACGGCGCTGTTTGGCTTGGGCGGCGTGCTCAACCGCTATCGCCCCGAAGGCGACAAGGGCCTGATCGCGCTGATCGTGGGCGTGTCTTTGGTGCTGCATCCGGTGGTGACCTACAGCTTGGCGATGCTGTTTCAACTGGATGTGGCAAGCCTGCGCTCGGCCACGGTCACGGCGGCGATGCCACCGGGGGCCAATGCCTATCTGTTTGCGCATTTGTATGCGACGGGGCGGCGGGCCAATGCCTCAGCCGTGTTGATCGCCACGGGGCTGTCGATCTTTACCGCATGGATGTGGCTGCATATTTTGCCTTAAGGGGCTTTCAGGGCCCGATCACCTTGCGCCGCGGGCGTGGAAGATAAAGCCGAGGAAATTCAGCAAGACCTGCGCGGCCAAGATCGCGGTGGATTGGCTGTGGTCGTAATCGGGCGCGACCTCGACCAGATCAATCCCCACGATGTCATGCGCCTTGGCCACGGCTTGCAGCAGTTCCAGCACCTCGTAATACAAGAACCCGCCGTGACTAGGCGTGCCGGTGCCCGGTGCGATCGAAGGGCAAAAGCCGTCGATGTCGATCGTCACATACAGCCGCGCGCCTTTGGGGATGCGGTCTGCCACGCCCTGAACCCCAAGTGCGCGAAACTGGCGCACCGACAGAATATCTGACCCCATCGCCCGCGCGGATTCGTAGCCGTCCCGCGCGGTAGACGATACGTTGCGAATGCCCACCTGCGTTAGCCCCGTCACATAGGCTTTCTCTGCCGCACGGCGGAGTGGCGAGCCGTGGCCGACCTTGACCCCATGGCGTTCATCGACAAAATCCAGATGCGCGTCGATTTGCAGGATATGGATCGGGCCTTGCCCGTCAAAGGCCTCGATACAGGGGATGTTGATGGAATGATCGCCGCCAATCACCACAGGCAAAGCCCCCGCACGCAAAATCGCCTGCACCCCGCTGCGAATGTTGGCGTGGCTTTGCGCCGTATCGGTGTGCACAATATCGGCATCGCCAATATCGACGATGCGCACCGATTGCGGCAGATATGTCGCGTCATCCTCGTGGTCATAGGCCCCCGCATGGCCAAAGCTGAACAGAGTTGACGCCTCGCGCACCGCGCGCGGACCAAAACGCGCGCCGGCGCGAAACTGGGTGCCAAAGTCGAACGGCGCGCCCATCACGGCGACATCGGCGTCAATCTGCGCCCAGTCTTCGACGTAAGGGCGCTTGCCAAAGGTGGCGATTCCCACAAAGGGCAGGTTCAATCGGCCAGTGTCGTAGCTATGCGCCATCGGGTGTCCTTACTGTGGTGTGACGCCGCGCAACCGTTCCGAGCGGCGGCGCAGCAGTTCAACCGTGGCCAGAAGGGCGATCGAGACGATCACCAAGATCGTCGCCACGGCCAGAATGGCCGGAGAGATTGCCTCGCGGATGCCGTTCCACATCTGGCGCGGGATGGTTTGCTGGTCGGGGCCTGCGATGAACAGCACCGCCACCACCTCGTCAAACGAGGTGACAAAGGCGAAGAGCCCGCCCGAAATCACCCCCGGCAAGATCAGCGGCATGATGACCTTAAAGAACGTCGTGCGCGGGTTGGCCCCAAGGCTGGCGGCAGCACGGATCAGCGACTGGTCAAACCCTTGCAAGGTGGCCGACACGGTGATGATCACAAAAGGAATGCCCAAGATCGCATGGGCCAGAATGATGCCCAGATGCGAATTGGCCAAGCACCCCTTGGGCGACAAAAACGGGCTTAAGACCGCGCCAATCGCCGTATCCGGCGGCACGCAGGCCGAGGAATAGGCGAAAAACAACCCCGTCGCGATGATGATGATCGGCACGATCATGGGCGAGATCAAGATCGCCATGATCACCCGCCGATAGGGCATCTCTGGCCGTGTCAGCCCAAGCGCTGCCATAGTGCCCAGAACGGTTGCCAGCACCGTCGCCCAAAGGCCGATCCAGAGCGAGTTCTTGGCGGCTTTGACCCACGTCGCCTGCTCCCACACCTGCCCCCACCACGCCCAATCGCGCGGCGCATCGGGGTTTTGCAGGCCTTGGGTCAGCAAAAGATCATACCAGCGCAGCGAGTAGCCGGTGGGATCAAAGGTCAGCATCTTGTGGGTAAAGGTAAAGTACGGCTCGACGTTGAACGACAGCGGGATCACGATCAGGATCGGTGCCACCAAAAAGACAAAGACCAGCACGCAGATTGCACGAAAGGTGTAATACCACACACGCTCCAGCGGACTTGCATAGATCGGCAGGGACATGGCGGCCTCCTTAACCCAGTTTCAGGCGGTCGATGCCGATCAGTTGGTCATAAAGCCAGTACAGGATCAGCACAGCCCCCAGCAAAATCGCGGCCAAGGCGGCGGCCATTGACCAGTTGGCCTTGTTCATATGGAACGAAATCAGATTCGAGATCAGCTGCCCATCCGCCCCGCCCACCAGCGCAGGCGTGATGTAATAGCCCACGGCCAGAATGAAGACCAACAGCGACCCCGCCGCGATTCCGGGCAGGGTTTGGGGCAGATAGATGCGGCGGAAAGTCGTCCAGCTGGTGGCTCCCAGCGAACGGGCGGCGCGGGCATAGCTGGGCGGAATCACCCGCATCACCGAATACAGCGGCAGCACCATGAAGGGCAGCAAGATGTGGGTCATCACGATGATCGTGCCGATCTGGTTGTAGATCATCCGCACGCGGCCATCGTCGGCCAAAATGCCCAAGGTGACAAGGATGTCGTTGATCACGCCTTGCTCTTGCAACAGCGCAATCCACGCCGTGGTGCGCACCAAAAGCGAGGTCCAGAACGGCAGCAAGACCAAGATCATCAGCAGGTTGGATTTGGCCGCGGGCAGCACCGCCATCAGATGGGCGATGGGAAAGGCCAAAAGCAGGCACAGGCCGGTAATCACACCCGACAGGATAAACGTCTTTATGAACAGATAGATGTAAATCCGCTGCTCTGGTGCGACCTTTTGGCTGCCACCATCGGCTGTCGGCTTGCGGTCGGTCGCCGCCATGTAAAAATCAAGCGAATAGGGATGCGAAGCGTTGCGCATCGCGGCCCACAGCACCGGATCGCCCCACATCGGGTTGACGGCAATCACAGCATCTTTGAACGGCGGCACCATCTTGGCAGCATCGCGGGCGGTGGCTTTGAACACCGAAATTGTGCCGGGGTACACATAGTTAATCCGCGTGCCCGCCTGCCCTGCGGTCTTGGCCTTTTGCATCGTCACAAGGTCGCCAACCAAAGCCGCATAAGCGCTTTCGTCAATCTCGGCCCCTTGCGGATGTTGGGCAAACCACGCGGTCAAACCGGGCGTGTTCGACGAAAACCCGTCGTTGTAGACAGAGCGTTCCAGCATCTGAAAAATCGGAAAGACAAAGCTTAAGATCACAAAGGCCAAAAGCGGCAGCACCAGCAAAAAGGCCCGGCGCTTGGCATTGACCTGCGCTTGGGCCAAGGCGGCCTTCAGCGGGCGGCCATCGGCTGTTTGCAGCGGCAGGGTTTGGGATGCGTCAGCCATCGTGCGGTCACCTGTGCAAAGAAATCGGGCGCGAGGGGACCTCGCGCCCGAAGGGGTCTTAGTTCGCGGCCAACCAAGCGTTGAAACGCTCATTAAGTTCTGCCGCCTTATCAACCCAGAACTCCGACGACGACGCCAGCGCGTTGGTCATGTTTTCAGGAGCAGTCGGCAGATGGGGACCCATAACGGTCTTTCCATCATTGAAGATCAACTCTTCTTTCAAGGACGATCTGCGGGCAGGGCCATAGCTGATCTGTTGCGCCTGCGCGCGCAGACCTTGAGTCGAGGTCGCAAATTTTACGAACTCCATCGCCTGATCCATGTTCGGCGCGTTTTTCGGAATCACATACATTTCGTTTTCATAGACCTGGGCATCCCAGACGATCTGGAAGTTCTTACCTTCAGTCAAAACTGCGTTGAAAATCCGGCCATTCCACGCGGTTGTCATCGCAACTTCGCCGTCAGCCAGCAACTGCGGAGCTTGGGCGCCCGACTCCCACCACACGACGTCTTTCTTGATAGTGTCCAGCTTGGCAAAGGCTTTGTCCACACCTTCGGGTGTCGCAAGCGTCGCATAGACATCTGCCGGGGCCACGCCGTCGGCCATCAGCGCAAACTCCAAGAGGGCCTTTGCGCCCTTGTGTACACCACGTTTGCCGGGGAATTTATTGAGGTCAAAGAAATCCGCAGCGGTTGTGGGGACTGTTCCGGTGATCTTATCCGCATCATAGGCGAACACCGTCCCGAAAATGTCGCTCGATACGCCACATTCCGTCACAGCGCCGGGCAAGAAGTCATCGGCAGCAGGCGTGCCATCGTCACCGGGTGGCAGGGCGTCGGCACCTATCGGGGCGAGCAGTCCGTCGTCACAAAGGCGGATCGCATCGGCGTACTCGACGGATGCGACGTCGATCGTAACGTTACCCGCCTCTTCCATTGCCTTGATGTTGGTAGCCGGATTTTCGCTGTCAATCATGGTCGCAGGGATGCTAGTCGACGCGGTAAAAGGCTTAACATGCGCTTCATTCTGGGCAGCACCGTAAGCGCCGCCCCACGACATCACCGTGATGTCAGCATTTGCCGCAAAGGCAAAGCCGGTCAGCGCGGTGGACAGAATCAGGATCTTTTTCATGCAACTCTCCATGTTGTAGGTCAGGTTCGTTTCTTGGCAGCCAAGTGTTCAAAGACACTTCTCAAGGGTCAAGCGCACGGGCATCTTGGGGATGCCAGCCGACCTTGATCTTTTCGCCCGCCACCAAGACACGCTGGCCTTGGGCGTTGCGGGCTTTGATGACGAAATCATCCGACCCTGCAACACGCAGACGGGTGCGGAAGAGATCGCCCATATAGATGAATTCCAGCACTTCGGCCTCGATGGTGTTGATACCGGCGGGCATTTCCTCGGGCTTGAATTCGACACGTTCGGGGCGAATCGACACCACGGTTTTCGCGCCGATGGTGGTGACGTTGACGGGGGTGGCGTCAATCACCTCGCCTGTGGCCAAGCGCACCAGACAGCGCCCGCCGCTGATATCTTCGATGACCCCCGCCAAGCGGTTGTTTTCGCCGATAAATTGCGCAACAAAACTGTTGTCGGGGCGTTCGTACAGGTCTTGCGGGGTGGCCAGTTGCTGGATGCGGCCATCGTTGAAGACGGCGACACGGTCCGACATAGTCAGCGCTTCGCCCTGATCATGGGTGACGTAAACCACCGTAATCCCCAAGGTTTCGTGTAGATGCTTGATTTCAAACTGCATATGCTCGCGCAGTTGCTTGTCTAACGCGCCCAAGGGTTCGTCCATCAAAACCAAAGCCGGATCAAACACCAAGGCCCGCGCCAAGGCGATGCGCTGCTGTTGGCCACCAGACAGCTGCGCCGGACGGCGGTTCAGAAACGCGCCCATCTGCACCATATCCAAGGCGCGTTTCACCTTGGCCTCGCGCTGGTCACGGGCCATGCCGCGCACTTCCAGCGGGAAGGACAGGTTCTCGCCCACCGTCATATGGGGAAACAGGGCGTAATTCTGAAACACCATGCCAATGCCGCGCTTATGGGGTGGCACTTGGTTGATCGGGCGACCGCCCAGCGTGATGTCCCCATGCGTGGCGGTTTCAAACCCTGCCAGCATCATCAGGCAGGTGGTCTTGCCCGACCCTGACGGCCCCAGCATCGTCAAAAACTCACCCTTGCCGATGGCAAGGTTCAAATCCTTCACGACCAGCGACACGCCGTCATAGCTTTTTTGCACATGGTCAAACACGACAAAGCCAGCACCTGCGCTCTGCTTGGCCGTCTTTTGAGCGCCAGACTGTGTCACCATCTTCTCCCCATCGTCACGGCCGTTGGTCGGCCTTATGGCTTTCTGTCTTAAGCTGATGCCCAGCGTCTTGGCAATCAGCATTGATCCCAACAAGCCTAGCCATGCCCTATGCCCGCCAATCGGTCTTTTTACGCCGAATTTGTCGCCATGAACGCCAAAGTGATCAAAAACTATGCGTTTGGCAAGCGATCTTGCCCGTGGTCAGGGCGGCTAGGGCGGCACGCAAACTGTGTCCTCGCATGATTCGAGACAGCCGCGCCACCGCCAGCATGGGCATAGGTCGGGCGTGGTCGGCGCACACACCGGTGCCCAGATGTCTTGATTTTTGGAAATCCCGGCCAGATTGGTGCGGATGAAAGGACTCGAACCTTCACTCCGGTTAAGGAACAGCGACCTCAACGCTGCGCGTCTACCAATTCCGCCACATCCGCACTGATCCGGCTCGGGTGACGGGGTGATAGCGAAGGGCGGGGGCGAAGGGAAGGGGTATTGTGTGCCATTGAAAGCGCAAATCGGCGCACCACTGGACGAGAGGGCCAAGCGGGGGTAATTGGGGCCATGCTCGAAACCACCCACCTTCCAGGCCTTGCGCCCTATGCCGAAACCTTGGCCGCGATGGAACAGCGCGTGGCGGCTATTGCCGCAGGCACCGCACCCGAGGCGCTTTGGCTTTTGGAACACCCGCCGCTTTACACGGCCGGAACGTCCTCACGGGTCGAGGATTTGACCGACCCCTCCCGCTTTCCCGTTCATGTTGCAGGGCGCGGCGGGCAGTATACCTACCACGGCCCCGGCCAACGTGTGGCCTATGTCATGCTGGACCTGAACCAGCGCGGGCGCGATGTGCGTCAGTTTGTGTGCGCGCTTGAGGCATGGGTGATCGGCACTTTGGCCAGTTTTAACGTGACAGGCGAACGCCGTGCTGGCCGCGTGGGGGTTTGGGTGACACGGCCTGACAAGGACCCCAATCCAGACGGGTCGCTGCGCGAGGATAAAATCGCGGCCATTGGTGTCAAACTGCGCCGCTGGGTCAGCTTTCACGGCATTTCGATCAATGTCGAACCGGACCTCAGCCATTTTTCCGGCATCGTGCCCTGCGGTATCCGCGACCACGGCGTCACATCGCTGGTCGATCTGGGCCTGCCCGTGACGATGGCCGATCTGGACGCCGCCTTGCTGGCGGAATTTCCCCGCCATTTCCCCGGCTAAAGCTGCCTCGCCGCTCATCGGGCAAAAAACGACCAAAAACCGTGTCGGGATCAGGTCGTTTGGCTGATACCTGCCGCTCGGCTGCAAAAAAAGTAACGCCAGCCTGACATTTTCTGGGCTTAGCCCCAAGTCTGACATTGCTCTGGACACAGGCTCAAACTAGATACAAGCGCAATCGGGGCAGAGCCTTTGCTGGCCGCGCGCCGAACCTGACACGCAATAGACGGGAGACGCCAATGGCTGACGCAGCCCTGCATGGCCACGACCATGACCATGAGCACAAAGGGTTCTTTACCCGCTGGTTCATGTCGACGAACCATAAAGACATCGGGATTTTGTACCTGTTCACCGGCGGGCTTGTGGGCCTGATCTCGGTCATCTTCACCGTCTATATGCGGATGGAGCTGATGCACCCCGGCGTGCAATATATGTGCGCTGAAGGATTGCGGCTTGTCGCCGATGCCAGCCAGCCTTGCACGCCTGACGGGCACCAATACAACGTGCTCGTCACCGGCCACGGCGTGTTGATGATGTTCTTTGTGGTGATTCCGGCGCTGTTCGGCGGCTTTGGCAACTACTTTATGCCGCTGCAAATCGGCGCGCCGGATATGGCCTTTCCGCGCATGAACAACCTGTCGTATTGGATGTTTGTGGCTGGGGCCACGCTGGGCATCCTGTCGGTCTTTGCCCCGGGTGGCGAAGGCGGTCACGGCGCGGGCGTTGGTTGGGTGTTGTACCCGCCGCTGTCGGCCAAAGAAGACGGCTACGCGATGGACCTTGCGATTTTCGCGGTTCACCTGTCGGGCGCATCGTCGATCCTTGGCGCGATCAACATGATCACCACGTTCCTCAACATGCGCGCTCCGGGCATGACAATGCACAAGGTGCCGTTGTTTGCTTGGTCGATCTTTGTCACCGCTTGGCTGATCTTGCTAAGCTTGCCGGTTCTGGCCGGTGCTATCACCATGCTGCTGACCGACCGCAACTTTGGCACAACCTTCTTTGACCCGGCCGGTGGTGGTGACCCGATTCTGTACCAGCACATCTTGTGGTTCTTCGGTCACCCGGAAGTCTACATCATCGTGATCCCGGCCTTTGGCATCATCAGCCATGTGATTTCGACCTTCTCGAAAAAGCCGGTGTTTGGCTACCTGCCGATGGTTTACGCCATGGTGGCGATCGGGGTGCTGGGCTTTGTCGTCTGGGCGCACCACATGTACACGGTGGGCATGTCGCTGACCCAGCAAAGCTACTTCATGATGGCCACGATGGTCATCGCTGTGCCCACGGGCGTGAAGGTGTTCAGTTGGATCGCCACGATGTGGGGCGGCTCGATTGAGTTCAAAACGCCCATGCTGTGGGCCTTTGGCTTCCTGTTTCTCTTCACCGTTGGCGGTGTGACCGGGATCATGCTGTCCCAAGCGCCAGTCGACCGGATGTATCACGACACCTATTACGTCGTGGCACACTTCCACTATGTGATGAGCTTGGGCGCGGTGTTTGGCATCTTTGCCGGCATCTACTTCTGGTTTGGCAAAATGTCGGGCCGTGAATATCCCGAATGGGCCGGCAAGCTGCACTTCTGGACGATGTTCATCGGCGCCAACCTGACCTTCTTCCCGCAGCACTTTCTGGGCCGTCAGGGCATGCCGCGCCGCTACATCGACTATCCGGAAGCCTTCGCCTATTGGAACCAGATCTCGTCTTACGGCGCGTTCCTAAGCTTTGCGTCCTTCGTCTTCTTCCTTGTGGTGATTTTCTATGCGCTGTTCTTTGGCAAGAAGATCACCGTCAACAACTACTGGAACGAATACGCTGACACGCTGGAATGGACCCTGCCCTGCCCGCCGCCCGAACATACGTTCGAGCAGTTGCCAAAGCGGGAAGACTGGGATCACGCGCACAACCACTAAGACTGAAAAAGGCCCCGGGAAACCGGGGCCTTTTGCTTTGAGGCTCTTCCCTTTGGGCGCGTGCGCCCGAGACTTCGACCATGCCCTACCGCTGGTCCCCCCCTCCCCGCCTGAACCGCAACGCCTGACCCTTTGGGCGCACCGGTCTTTAACCTCGCAAAGCAATTCAGCGATGAAAGCCGTAGGGTGGGGGAACCCCACCTTGCCTGACAGGAAAGCCCAAAATGGCCATGCGCCCTGTGATCGCCCAGATTATGACTTTGATGATCGCCCTGCCCCTGCAGGCCGAAACGCTGCACCGCGCGCTGATCCTACCCAAGCCGCTTGCGAGCGACTTTGATGCCGTGCCAAGGCTGGCAGGCAGCGATCCGGTTGCCATGAAGATCAATCAGGTCCTGCAGCACGCGCAAGACGTTTTGCTCTTCGAACGGCAAGAGTGCCTCAGAAACTTCGCCGCGGAATTTGCGGCTGGGTGGACAATCACCCTGAACGGCCCGCATTTCCTGAGTATCCTTGGCAGCACATTCACTTGGTGCGGCTGGGCCCATCCCGACGCCGACCACTTTGTGCTGTTCTTTGACCTTAACACAGGGCAGCAGCTTGACCCCATCACGCTCTTGCCGCGCGATTTGCGGCCGGATAAGCCCAAGCTTGGCCAGTATCGGGGCGATGAAACCTCGGGCAAGCTCTATCTGCCTTTGAAAAAGCTGTATCTGAGCCGCGCGATTGTAGACACGCCCCTGCCCAAGGCGTGTCTGGACAGCTTCCAATCAGACGACAAGCTGCATTTCCTGATCTGGCCGGATGCCAAGGAACAGGCCTTGATGATGATGCCCGATGGCATGGCCTATGCGCAAAACTTTTGCGCGGAAATCGTGAGCCTTCCCTTAGACCTGCTGCGGCACCTTCCTACAGCGCCCCGTCTGATTGAGGCTTTGGGCGGCTGACCAAAGTTGCGTGTTTGGATTTTTTCGCCCGCCAGGGCTGGGAAGTAGGGTTGGACGGGCTATGATTGATCAAAGCTTAGATGGTCACAATGCCCTATCACTGGTCCCCCTCGCCCCCGCTCGCCCCGCAACGCCTGACGCTTTGGGCGCACCAGTCGCTGAGCCCCAAGGGGTTCGTAGGCTTTGTTGGCGTGACAGCCGGAATGCTGGCCTTGCCCCTGATCACCCAGATCGGCCATCCAGGGTTGTGGGTGCTGCTGCCGTGTTTGCTGGCGGCACTTGGCGGGTTGTGGGCGGCCCTGTCGCGCAACGCACGCGACCGAACCCTGCGCGAAGACCTGACGGTGAGCGTTGATGCCGTGACCCTGACCCGCCACGGCCCACGCGGGCAGCGGCAAGACTGGCAGGCCAATCCGCATTGGCTGCGCCTGACGCTGCACGAAACCGGCGGGCCTGTGCCGCAGTATTTGACCCTGTCGGGCGGCGGGCGTGTGGTGGAGCTGGGGGCCTTTTTGACCGAGGCCGAGCGGGTCGCCCTGAAGGCCGAGATTGAGCAGCGGGTCTGGGCCTTGCGCTAGGCGCGCAGGCGTTGCGCCACTGGAGGGCTGCGCGCCCTCCAGACCTCTGCGGGATATTTGGGCAAGTATGAAAGGGGGGTGCGGGGGTTAAGCGAGGCGGGGTTAAGCGAGGCGGGCTTTGATCAGGGCACCCACCGACCCAAAATCCATGCTTCCGGTGTATTTGGTCTTGAGCACAGCCATAACGCGGCCCATGTCTTTGATGGATGTGGCCCCCACCTCGGCCACGGCGGCGGCGATGGCGGATTCGACCTCGGCTGTGGTCAGTTGCTTGGGCAGAAATTCCTCGATCACCTTGATCTCAGCGGTTTCTTTGTCGGCCAGATCTTGGCGCGCGCCTTCAAGATAGACTTTGACCGATTCTTGGCGCTGCTTGACCATCTTGGCCAGAACGGCCAACTCGTCAGCATCGGAAATGGCCGTACCTTCGCCGCGCAGAGCGATTTCGCGCTCTTTGATGCCGTTCAGAATCAGCCGCAGGGCTGACAGGCGATCCGCCGCTTTGGCCTTCATCGCCTCTTTGATGTCGCCCATCAGATCATCGCGCAGTGCCATTTTCGCCCCCGTTTTTGCCTTGGGCCCACCATAGCCGTCACAGGCCGGTCACGCAACCAAAGGGCGCAAAATCAACCCTCTGGAATCACGACATTTTCCCAAACACGCCGCACCTTGACCCCACTGGCCCCAACCCTTAGGGTCCGCCCGCTTGCCGCCCCCCGCCCTTAGGAGTGACCCCCATGCCACATTCGGCCGAAAAACCCACCGCTTGTCTGGCCTTGGCCGATGGCACGCTGTTCTTCGGCCAAGGCTTTGGCGCTGTGGGCGAGACGGTGGCCGAGCTGGTCTTTAACACCGCCATGACCGGCTATCAGGAGATCATGACCGACCCGTCCTATGCCGGCCAAGTGGTGACCTTTACCTTTCCCCATATCGGCAACACCGGCATCACGGAAGAAGACGACGAAACGGCAACCCCCGTGGCCGCCGGCATGGTGGCGAAGTGGGACCCGACAGAGCCGTCGAACTGGCGGGCAACGGGCGATCTGGTGGCGTGGATGGCGGCGAAGGGCCGCATCGGCATTGGCGGGCTTGACACCCGCCGCCTGACACGCGCCATTCGCCAGCAGGGCGCACCGCATGTGGCGCTGGCCCATGACCCGTCGGGGAATTTCGACATTGCGCGGCTGGTGGCCAAGGCGCGGGCTTGGAAGGGTCTTGTCGGGCTGGATCTGGCCAAGGACGTGACCTGCGCCCAGTCTTACCGCTGGGACGAGCAGCTTTGGGCTTGGCCTGCAGGCTATACCAAACGGCAAGGCCCCGGCCTGCGCGTGGTGGCGATCGACTACGGTGCCAAGCGCAACATTTTGCGCTGTCTGGCCTCAACCGGTTGCGAGGTGACGGTGCTTCCCGCCACCGCCACGGCCGAGGATGTCTTGGCGCTGAACCCCGAGGGGGTGTTTTTGTCCAACGGCCCCGGCGATCCGGCGGCAACGGGGGCCTATGCGGTGCCGATGATTCAAGGCGTGCTGATGGCCGATCTGCCGCTGTTTGGCATTTGCCTTGGCCACCAGATGCTGGCCTTGGCTTTGGGGGCGACCACGGTCAAAATGAACCACGGCCACCATGGGGCGAACCATCCGGTCAAAGACCTCACCACGGGTAAGGTCGAGATTACCTCGATGAACCACGGCTTTACGGTCGACAGCCAGACCCTGCCCAAAGGCGTGTCGGAAACCCATGTCAGCCTGTTTGACGGGTCAAATTGTGGCATCGCGGTGGATGGCAAGCCGATCTTTTCGGTGCAATACCACCCCGAGGCGTCACCCGGCCCGCAGGACAGCTTTTATCTGTTCGAACGCTTCGCCCAAGCTATGCGGGCGCGGCGGGCAGCGTAAGGCGCGGGTCTGGGCCTTGGAGTCTGGGCCTTCGGGTCTGGGCCTTGTGGATAAGTGCGGGATAAATTCTGTATTTTCCGGTTTTTGTTAAGCTCGTCTTTACCTTAACAAGGTGATGCTCCCCCAAAGCCAGACTTGGGCAAAGGGGGGATGATGCCTGTGGCACAGCGCCTGTCGCATTTACAACCTGTACCGCCCGCCTATGTGCCCGGCGCACGGGTCTTGCACCCCTTTCGCCCGGACCCAGTGCCGCCCGCCCCGACCGCAATCCCCCACAGCGCGCAAAGGCTGGCTGCGACCGTGTTGCGCGACGGGCTTGTGCCGCCCCACCACCTGATCGCCGCCCTGAGCCATGTGAAAGATGGCCCAACCCACCAGTTGGTCGCCGTGCTGCTCGAGCGCAAGCTGATCGACGAATCGGTGCTTTTTGCAGCCTTGCAGCGGCAGACGGGGTTCGGGCGGGCCGACCTGTCCGCCCCGTTCGATCCCGCGCTGATGGACCGTTTGGGAGCTGGATTTTGCGTGGCAGAGCGCCTGTTACCGCTGCGCCGGATCGGCGGGGCCACCTTGATCGCTGCGGCGAACCCTGACAGCTTCCTGCGCCATCACAGCAAGCTGGCGGCGGCCTATGGCCCTATCCTGCCCAGCCTTGCCCCCTCACCGCAGATCGAGGCGCGGATTTTGGCCGCCCGTGGTCTAGCTTTGGCGCAGGCGGCGGAAACAACCGTGGCGCAGGACCTATCGTGCCGCACCTACCGAAAAGCCAGCCGCGAAACCCTGTGGCTTTTGGCGCTGGCAGCGGGCTTGGCGCTGCTGGCGCTGCGACCCATCTTGGCGCTTTTGATGCTGTGGGCCGTGGGCACGCTGGCCTTGACCACGGGCTTGAAGCTTGCCGCCTTTATTGCCAGCCTGCGCCCCCCCGCGCCCAAGGCGGCAAACCCCGCCCGTCTGGCGCGGCTGCCCACCGTGTCAATCTTGGTGGCGCTGTACCGCGAAAGCGACATTGCCGCGCGGCTGGTCAAACGGTTGGGGCGGCTTGAGTATCCGCACGCGCTGTTGGATGTGGTTCTGGTGGTCGAAGAAGACGATCACATCACCCGCCAAGCCCTGTCGCAGGCCGATCTTCCGGGATGGATGCGAATCGTGGTCACGCCTGAAGGCAAGGTCAAAACCAAGCCCCGCGCCTTGAACCACGCGCTGACGCAGTGCAAAGGAACCATCATTGGCGTTTATGACGCCGAAGATGCCCCAGCCCCCGACCAGATCCGCAAAGTGGTGGACCAGTTTGCCCAAAGCGGCCCCGAAGTCGCCTGCCTGCAAGGCGCGCTTGATTTTTACAATCCGACCAAAACTTGGCTGACGCGCTGCTTTACGCTGGACTATGCCGCATGGTTTCGGGTGATCTTGCCGGGGTTGCAGCGCTTGGGAATGCCCCTGCCCTTGGGCGGCACCACGGTGTTCTTGCGCCGCGAGGTGTTGGAAAAAGTGGGCGCTTGGGATGCCTGCAATGTCACCGAAGACGCCGATCTGGGCATTCGTCTGGCCCGCTTTGGCTACCGGACCGAGATGTTATCCTCGACCACGCTGGAAGAGGCGACATGCCACGTGCGGCCTTGGGTCAACCAACGCTCGCGCTGGATCAAGGGCTATATGATGACGTACCTGACCCATATGCGCACACCGCGCCGTCTTTATGCCGATTTGGGGGCGCGGGGGTTTTGGGGCTTTCAGATCCTGTTTTTGGGCAGCCTAAATGAAGGAGTAAATTCTCTGGCTTCACCTTGAGCACTGACGGTATACAAATGGACAATAGGTTCAATAGGAACCCTTTAAAGGAATGGTTCAAAATATAGGAATAAAACCAAAAATGATGATTTTGATGATGATTTTCCAAAACCTCTAATTAAAAAAGGGTGGACATCCGTTTCATACCCTTTTTGAAGAATGTTTCAGGAAAATC